>CAJBIS010000387.1 GCA_903953195.1 uncultured Actinomycetes bacterium | reverse complement strand
CATCGACGGCCACGACGTCCGTGAGGTCACACAGCAGTCGCTGCGGCAGTCCATCGGTGTGGTGTCCCAGGACCCGCACCTGTTCCACGCCACCGTGGGCGACAACCTGCGCTACGGACGGCCCGAGGCCACCGACACCGAGCTGCGTCAGGCGTGCGAGCACGCTCGGGTGCTCGACGTGATCGAGCAGCTGCCCAATGGCTTCGACACCATGGTCGGTGAACGCGGGTACCGACTCTCCGGCGGCGAGAAGCAACGGCTCGCGATCGCCCGCATGATCCTGAAGGATCCGGCGATCGTGATCCTCGACGAGGCGACGTCATCGCTCGACACCGAGAACGAGGCCGCGGTGCAGGCGGCGCTCGCGGACGCGCTCGAGGGGCGGACCGCCGTGGTGATCGCCCACCGGCTGTCGACGATCACCGGTGCCGACCAGATCGTCGTGCTCGACGGCGGACGCATCGTCGAACACGGCCGCCACCAAGAACTCGTCGATCAGGGTGGCCTGTACTCGGAGCTCTACCGGGTCCTCGTCGGCGCCGAATCGGTCTGAGGCCGGTTCCGTCGGGGCGACGCCGCGACCGTCAGGCCATCAGACCGCCGTCGACGGTCACGCACGAACCGGTCACGTACGTCGACGCGTCGGACGCCAGGAACAGCGCCGCGCCCACCAGTTCGTGGGGCTCCGCGATGCGCTTCATCTGGGTGCTGGCCACGATCGCGTCGTGGAAGGCCGGCTGCGCCAGCGTCAGGCTCATCATGTCGGTGTCGAACGGGCCGGGAGCGATCGCGTTGACCCGCACCGTCGGCGCCCACTCGCGGGCCATCGTGCGGGTGACGTGCCACAGCGCCGCCTTGCTCGACGCGTACAGGCCCAGGAACTCGGCGCCGGCGAACGCGCCGACGGACACCATGTTGATGATCGACGGTGACGACGACGCCCGGAGGTGCGGCAGGGCCGCGACGGACAGGAGGATCGGCCCCTGCACGTTGGCCCGGTAGGCGGCGTCGAACCCCTGCGGCGTGACGTCAGTGAGCGGACCGCCGAGCGGGTTCGCAGCGTTGTTGACCAGGATGTCGATGCCCCCGTAGTGGTCGACCGTCGCCTCGACGAGCGCCGTGAGCTCCTCGGGCCGTCCGACGTTCGTCGGCACGGCGAACGCCTCGCCGCCCGCCGCCGTGATCGACTCGACGGTCTCGGAGCACGCGTCGGCCTTGCGACTGGCGATCACCACCGACGCGCCGGCGTCCGCGAAGCCCTCGGCGATGGCGCGACCGAGTCCGCGGCTGCCGCCGGTCACGATGGCCACCCGGCCGGTCAGGTCGAACGTCGGACGGCGGGGTGCATCGGTGCTCACACCGTCATCCTGCCCGAACCGGTGCGGTACGACCAGCGCCGCCGCGCGCCGTGCCACGCGCGATCCGGGCCGGAGTGTCCGCACCGCGCTCTATCGTGGGTGCGGCGCCGGGCGGACCGGCAACCCTGGAGGTCAACGTGCACGCTCTCATCGCCACCGATGGATCCGAGGTCTCGGTCGACGCCGGCAAGCAGGCCGTGGCGCTCATCAATCCGACCAAGGTGACGCTGCTCACCGTCGCCGACACGAGCATCGCCGAGGACTCGGGCGCCGGCGGCTTCGCCGGCAACCTGCTGAGCCCCGAGGAGTCCGAGCAGGCCCGCACCGCCATCCTCGACACCGGCGGCGACGAACTCGACGCCACCATTGCCGCCCTCGGGCTCGATCCGGGCATCGTCGACAAGCGCCTGGTCGAGGGCGCGTCCGGCCAGATGATCATCCACGTCGCCAATGAGGTCGACGCCGACGTGATCGTCGTCGGCTCGCACGGCAAGGGCTGGTTCAAGCGGGTGGTCATCGGCTCGGTGAGCGAGTACGTGGTGAAGCACAGTCGGGTCCCGGTCCTCGTCGTTCGCCACGACGAGGCGGCCGAACCCGCCGAGCCCGCAGCGCAGGGCTGAGTCATCCGTCCCCGTTCCGCTGACGACGCGTCGGGCGACAGCACCGACACGTCGGGTGACGAGTCGGCCACGCAGGCGTGGAGCATCAGCGATCTGCACGCCGCCATCAACCGAACGCTGACCGACACATTCGGCGGCCGGGTCTGGATCGAGGGCGAGATCGCGCAGGCCAACCTCGCGGCGTCCGGTCACATGTATCTGACGCTGGTCGACCCCGACACCGACGACAAGCCCGGCTACCAACCACAGCTCTCCATCACGCTGTTCAAACCCCAACTGCGCAACGTGCGGGCGACACTCGCCCGTGCAGGCGACGCGGTGGAACTCACCGTCGGCGTCCGGGTTCGTGTCGGTGGCACGCTCGGCAGCTACCCGGCACGCAGCACGCTCCAGCTGCGCATGTACGAGATCGACCCGACGTTCACGCTCGGCGTGCTCAACCAGAACCGGGCGGCGGTGCTCGAGGCGCTGACGCGCGATGGACTCCTGGACCGCAACGCCGCCGTGCCCATGGCAGAGCTCCCGCTGCGGGTGGCGCTCATCACCAGCGTCGGCAGCGCCGCGCACGCCGACGCCCTCCACGAACTCGAGCACTCCGGGATCGGGTTCACCGTGCTGCAGTTGGACGCTCGCACCCAGGGCGCAGAGGCCGTGCCATCGGTCGTGGCCGCTCTCCGCACCGCGGATCGGTTGGACGTGGACGCCGTCCTGCTGGTGCGAGGCGGCGGTTCGGCCACCGATCTGGCCGCCTTCGACGACGAGCAGCTGGCGCGTGCGATCGCCGCCATGCGGACACCGGTGGTGACCGGGGTCGGCCACGAGGTCGACCACAGCATCGCCGACGAGGTGGCACACACCGCCGCCAAGACCCCGACGGCGGCTGCGGCCCACCTCGCGGCGCTCGTCGACGCAACCTCGACACGCGTCGAGGATCTGGCCGTCGCCGCCGGCCGCGCCACCGAACTCCGACTGGCCTCGGCCGAGCAGCGCGTCGAACGCCTGGCGAGGCGAGGCGCCGATCGTGCCCGGACCGTGCTGCTCGAGCGCGACGGCCGGGTCACCGAGCTCGAACGCCGGACACGTCGAGCCGCCGAGCGCACACTGGAACGGGCGACGGATCGCGTGACGACCCTCCAGAGCCGAGCCCGGATTCACGATCCGGCAGCCGCGCTCAGCCGGGGTTGGTCGATCACGCGCACGGCGTCCGGAGATCTGGTCCGCGACCCGAGTTCACTCGCGGCCGGCGATGAACTCGTCACCCAGCTGCACCGGGGCGTGGTGCGCTCCGCCGTGACTGCGACGGCGACGACCGAACTCGACACTGCGACCGACACCGAGGTCGACACCGAACTCGACACCGTGAACGACCACGAGGAAGGGACCACACCATGAGCCCACGAGCCACGACCGACGCCGGGACCCGAGGCGGTGCCGACGAGCCGGGTTTCGCCGACGCACTCGCCGAACTCGAGCGCATCGTCGCCGATCTGGAGTCCGACGCGCTCGACATCGACCGGCTCGCCGAGCAGGTGGGACGAGCCGCCGAGCTGGTGCAGGTGTGCCGGGAGCGCATCGGCGGCGCGCGGTTCAGCGTCGAGGAGATCCTCGATCGCGACGGCGACGACGTTGCGTGAACCCTCGGTGCCGACGTACCGGCAGTAGTTTGCCGGAATGGCCCCCCGACGAGACGTCCTGACGCGACAGGGCATCATCGACACCACCCGCGAGATGCTCCGCACCACCGACCTCGAGGACCTCTCGCTCCGGAAGCTGGCGAGCGAACTCGGCGTCACCGCGCCGGCGCTGTACGCCCACGTCGAGGACAAGGACGACCTGATGCGGGCCGTCGCCGAGATCGGATTCAACGATCTGGTCGCCCGAATGACCGCGGTCGACGACCCGGACCCGCTGGTGCGTCTGCGCGGCTACGGCAGGGCCTACGTCGAGTTGGCCCTGTCGGACCCCGAGGTGTTCCGGGTCATGTTCCGCTACCGGCCCGAGGCCATCGACGTCCCCGACGTCGACAACACGCTCTCTGCCGCCACCGACGCGTTCGCCCTGCCGGGGTTGGCCGTCGCCGACGCCATCGAACGCGGCGCGATCCATCCGGGCCACGACCCGTTGCGGGTCGCCATGACGCTGTGGGCCACGAACCACGGCTGTGCCACGGTCCTGCTGCTCGGGGCCCAGGGGGGCAAGGTCGTGATCCCACCCGAGTTCACCAACCTGGTCGACGACGTGATCTCGGCGACGCTCGCCGGTCTCGCCACGCCACCCT
>CAJBIS010000386.1 GCA_903953195.1 uncultured Actinomycetes bacterium | reverse complement strand
GCCAGATCCGTGATCGTGACCTCGTCGGTCACGGGAGCGAGCGCGCCGGTGACGTAGTCGCGTGGCGGGGTGGCGTCGGACGGCATCGTGTCGGTGGACATCGGGTGGGTCTCCGGGTGCTCGGCGGGTGCTCTCACCTTACGCGGGTCGGGGTGAGCGTCGTCGGGTGACATGCGTCGAGGCGCCGGATGCCGTGACCGGTAGCGTGACCGGATGCGCTGGTCGTTCCGCACCGAGGTGCTGCCACGACTGCGATGGGCCTCGGTGGGTGTTGCGGTGGCGGTCCTCGCCGGCGTAGGAGGCGTGCGGGTCGTCTCGGCGTCCGGCGGTGCCGTGACCCCGGATCAGACCCTGATCACGCCGTGTCGGCTACTGGACACCCGGCCGGCGCCGCGCACCGTCGGACCGCGTGCGACACCGCTCGTCGCCGGCGAGGTGCTCGCCGTGCAGGTGGTCGGGCGAAACGGCAACTGCGACATCCCGTCCGGCACGGTCGGCCTGGTGCTGAACGTGACGGTCGTGTCGCCGGCGTCGAACGGCTACCTCACGGTGTACCCCGGTGGGGCCACCCGGCCGACGGCGTCGAACCTCAACTTCACTGCCGGTCAGGCCGCGGTGCCCAATCAGGTGACCGTCGGCGTCGGGGCGACCGGTCAGATCGCGATCTATGCGTCAGGTGGTCCGGTGAACGTGCTCGCCGACGTGGCGGGCTTCACGACGTCGTCGCGGATGACCACGACCGATCTGTCGTTGCTCCGCTGGCAGCGCGACCGAGGCCGGCCCGGGACCGTGGACGCAGGCGGTTCGCCGCTGGGGCTGGCCACCGACGGGTCACTCGTGTGGGCGACCAACTTCCTCGACGGCACCGTGAGCCGGGTCGATCCGGCGACGAATGCGACGGTCGGCTCGCCCGTCGCCGTCGGGACGTTCCCGGTGGGCCTCGCGTTCGATGGCACGTACATGTGGGTCTCGAGCGCCGGGCTGGGGGAGCTCACCCGCATCAACGCCACGACCGGCGCGGTGTTCGGCGCGCCGGTGGTCGTCGGTGCGCAGCCGAGCGGTGTCGCCGTCGCGGACGGGACCGTGTGGGTGGCGAACCAGGGCGACGGCACGGTGTCGCGCATCGACGCGGCAACGGGCGCCGATGCGGGGCCGCCGGTCACGGTCGGTGCAGCGCCGCTGGCGGTCGCCTTCGACGGTCAGCGCGTGTGGGTCACGAACTACGACGACGGCACCGTCAGCCGGATCGACGCGTCGACCGGTGTGATCGTCGGCGGGCCGATCACTGTGGGCACGCAGCCGTGCGCGCTGGCATTCGACGGCGTGAACATGTGGGTCGCCAACCAGGGCGACGGCACCGTCGTGCGCATCGACGCGGCATCGGGTGTGGTTGCGGGCTCGCCGATCACCGTCGGCTCGAGTCCGCTGGCACTCGCGTTCGATGGAACGCGTGTGTGGGTCGCTGACGGCCTGGGTGACGCGGTGACACGCATTGATGTCGCCACCGCCGAGTTGCTGACCCCGCCGATTCCGGTCGGCGACCAGCCGAGTGGTCTGGTGTTCGATGGCACCAGCGTCTGGACGAGCGACTTCGCCGCAGCGACGCTCACCAAGCTCCGCGCCCGCTGATCAACGGTCCACCGGGTTCTGTGCCGTGGCGTGCGGCCCAGCGGTCACGAACGACGTCACGGAACCGGTCGATGGGCCGTTGGTGCTGGTGAGTCGGCCTGTAGGCGGGATTCTGTTCCCCGGCGCCTTGCGGCGGTCCGGTTCGGTGACCATCCATCTCTGCGGCCTACCCGAGGAGTGCCCGAAGGCGAACGGGCCGTCCGTGTCCTCTGCTTGGCCTTGCTCCGGGTGGGGGTTGCCGAGCCGCCGGGGTCGCCCCCGACGCTGGTGCGCTCTTACCGCACCGTTTCACCCTTGCCTGTTCCGGTTGCCCGGTCATCGGCGGTCTGTTCTCTGCTGCCCTGTCCGTCAGGTCGCCCCGACCTGGCTCTCGCCAGCACCCTGCCCTGTGGAGTCCCGACCTTCCTCGACGTCACATCCCGAAGGACACCACGCCGCGGTCACCCGGCCGACTCACCAGCGAGCGCAGTCTCGCACTCCGACGCTCGCCGGAGCGAGGCCGGTGCGGGCCGGGCTCAGGGGGTGACTCAGAGGTTGACGGTCTCGTCGCAGGCCCAGGCGTCGCCGGGTGCCGTCCACGGCGAGCCGGTGAACTCGGTGGCGCCACCGCCGGAGTTGAGGCTCGTGCAGAGGATGCCGGCGTCCGTCTCGTTGTTCGCCCGGACGATCGTGACCGCACCGACGGGGAGTCCGAGGCAGCTGCCGTTGCCGACGAGCGAGAACACGCCGTTCGAGATGGTGGCGAAGAACACGGCGTTGCCCCGGGAGTTCGGGGTGCCGTTGTAGAAGAGGTCCGGGGCGGCGTTGCCGTCGGTGCCGGCGCCGTCGAGGCAGCCGGGGAGCAGCCACGGCCCGGGGACGGTGGTGGTCGTGGTGCCGCCGGTCGGCATCGGCGAACACGCTGCCGCGCCGATCACGAGTGCTGCCGCTGCCAGTCCAACACCGACGATGCGTCGAAGTCCCATGGATCCCCCCGTTGTCGCCCGGCCCCACCGGGTGCTGTTCGCCTCCCGCATGGTAGCGAACGACACGGTGTCGGTCCATGAGTGGGTCGGTGCGCTGGAGACCACACGGGGCAGCAGGTGCACCCTGGTGCGCTGTCTGGTGAGACGGGACCGCTCAGAAGTCGAGGGCGGAGAGGTCGGCGTGCCATCCGGCGGCCCGCTCGACGGCATCGGCCCAGCGCTCCCGGTCGGTCGAGCGTTTCGGCTCGACCCGGGTGGCGGGCTGCCAGGCCGCAGCGATCTCGTCCCAGCCGGACCAGGTGCCGACTGCGAGTCCGGCGAGGAACCCGGCTCCGAGCGTCGTGGCCTCTCGGACGGGCGAGACCTCGACAGGCCGTCCGGTGGCATCAGCGAGGTGTTGCACGAACACCGGGTTGGCGGACATGCCGCCGTCGATGCG
>CAJBIS010000385.1 GCA_903953195.1 uncultured Actinomycetes bacterium | reverse complement strand
CGGTCAACCAACTCGGCAGCGGCATGACGATCCTGTCCGGAAACAACACCTACACGGGCACGACAACCGTCGTGAACGGCACTCTTCTGGTCGACGGCGAAGTCGGCCTGAGCGATGTGTCCATCTCGAGCGGTGCCGCCTTCGGCGGGAGCGGTATTCTCGGTGGGAACCTCACCCTCGAGGCGGGTGCGAAATTTGTTTTTAGTCTGAGCCACGCGCTGACGGTCAACGGGAGTTCGGTGAATTTCGGCCGCTTCGGCATCGACGACCTTGTCGGGTTGGACAGCACCGTGCCCAACGGCGCCTACACGCTCATCGACGGCACGGCCACCATCGACGTTGCCAATCTCCTCCACGTGGGCGAGGCAAGCGCCTTCGACTTGGGCGGCGGCAAGCAAGCCTACTTCTCCATCGGAAGTCTCGTCGTCAACGTGGTCCCGGAGCCTTCGACCTACGCCTTGCTCGGGCTTGCTGCGGTTGCCCTTGGTGGGCACGTCTTGCGGCAGCGCCGCTCAGCCTGAGTTTTTGAGCGCCACCCAACGAAGGAAACACCAAGGGGAGAAGTTTTCGGAAGTCCACGGTCGTGGCCGACACGATCTATCGGGCGGTGATGGGTCGCGGCTGGCGGCTCCGCTTCCCAGTCGCCCCACCGGCCCCGCTGGTCATGCGGCTCCGAAAACCTCTCCCGGAGTCGTGGTTCCTCCGGCTCATTCGCCGGCGGTACGGGCTGGACGACGAGCCGTGCCAGCGCGGCCCGAGCCGTCAAAGGGATCACGGAGGAGCCGTCGCCGGACCACAAGGCCACCACAGGCAAGGCCCATGAGAGTCAGCGCCGCTGCCGACGGTTCAGGTACGACCACCAGCACGAGATCGTTGCCGCTGCGGGTGAGCGAGAACGACGTCCCGGGTCGGACGACGGAGAGCGACTGGCCGAGCGAGTCGGTGCCAACCGTGCCGAGCGTGAAAATCCCCGCGCTCGACGCCGCCCCCGTCACATCGAATACCGTCCACGAGTGAGTCGTTGCCCAGAACGGATCGTTCCAATCCACCGTCGAGCCGGCCGCGCTGAAGTCGAGGTTCATCGTGGCGCCCGCGTTGATCGCCAGGCTGCCCCCCGTCACGCTCAGGAAATCGTAGGTGGTGCCGGCCCCCGTGGCCGAGTTGGCGATCAGTTCCCAGGTGAGGATCGAACCGGCTTCATAGGAGAGCCCGGCCGCGAAGGTCTGCGTGCCTGGGGAGTTGCCGGGCGAATGCTGCCCACCGGTCGCCACCGACACCGCGTTGTTGAAGACGGTCTGAGTGCCCTTGAGTTCGCCTCCGGAAGCCACCGTCACCACGCCCCCGACGGTACCCGTCATCGAGACGACGCCGGTCACCGTCTGGCTGCCGCCGTAGGCGGCGGCATTGACGACCGAGCCGCCGCCGTTGGTGATTGCATTGGCGACGGCATAGCCGCCGAGATCGAGCGTGCCCCCGGATCCCACCGTGATCCCGCCACTCCCAAACGCCCCGGCGGCCCCGGCCACGAGCGTGCCCATCGTCACCGTCGTGCCGCCGCTGTAGCTCTTATTGCCCGCCAGCGTGAGCATGCCGAGGCCCGTCTTCGTGAGCGCCCCGGTCCCGGAAAGCGCCGAGGCGTAGGAGACCGTGAAGCCGTTCGTGTCGAAGGTGCCGCCGCTGCCGGTGAGCGTCGTGCTCCGCAGGTTGTCGAAGGCCGCGCCGAACCGGATGCCGCCGCCGACGAGCCCGAGCGTGCTCGAGCCCAGCCGCGAGTTGGCGTCGATCTGCAGGAGGCCCCCGGTCACAGTCGTGGTCCCGGCGTAGGTGTTGGTGCCGCTGAGCGTCGCCGTGCCGGGGCCCGCCTTGGTGACGGCGAGCGTGCCGATGAGCGACGCCGCGAGCGTGGTGTCATTGGTGTGGTTGAAGCTCACGGTCGATCCGGCTCGGGAGCCGGTGATGACCGCCGCGGCGATCGTGCCGGCGGTGCCTCCGGTGCCAAGGTTGACCGTGCCGGTCGCACCCGCAAACCGGGCGAGCGTCACCGTGCCGCTGCCGGCGCCGATTGTCACGACGCCAGTCCCCGTGAGGTTCAACGTGCCGTTGCCGAGGAATCCAACAAAGAGCGAGTTGCCTGCCCAGGTACCACCGCTGACGGTCGCGACGCCGCTCACGCCCCCGTTCGTGCCCAGATATCCGGTGGTATTGCTCACGCTGCCGCCGCTGATGACCAGCGTGCCGTTGCCGCCTGATCCCACATCGAGATTGCCGCTATTGGCCCACGTGCCGCTGGAGACGGTGACGCTGCCCGTCGAGCCGGCGGAGAAGCCGACCCAGCCACGGACGTTGGCCACGCGGCCGCCGCTCACGACCATCGCCCCCGCGCCGGATTGGCCGATCGTGAGATCGGTCGTGCTCGTCCACGTG
>CAJBIS010000384.1 GCA_903953195.1 uncultured Actinomycetes bacterium | reverse complement strand
CGACCGGACGATCGGCGAGAGCCCCGACCCCGCCCACGAGGACGTCGACGAGCCGCTCGAGGCTCATGTGCACGTAGGCCGCATCGAGACGACCGGCATCGAGCGCGTGACGCTCGAGGTCGCGCCGCAGTCCCTCGGCGACGTCGATCGCAGTGACCGTGACGAGCGTGCCCGGGTCGGGGTGCGTGTCGTGCAGGTCGCCGAGCAGCGTCGCCAGCATCGTGACGGTGCGCTCCGGATCGGAGCGGTACTCGGGGTCGGACGCCGCTCGCCCGACCTCGCCGACGTCCTGCGCCGCGACGAGCGGATGCTCAGCCGGCTGCAACCGGAATCCGGGTGCGATGAACGGGCGGAGCGACGACGTCGACGAACTCCGCGACCAGGTGCGTGGTGGTGGCGTCGAGCACGCGCACGGTGGCGTAGGTCCCGGCTCGCAGCGGTGTGGGCGACGCGAAGTGCACCATGCGGTTGTGGCGCGAACGCGCCGAGAGCCGGGACGGATCGCGTCGGGACGGCCCCTCGACCACGACCTCCTCGAGCTCGCCGATGCGGCGCTGGTTGGCCTGAAGGGACGACCGCTCGATGACGGCCCGGAGGCGACCCATCCGTTCCACGGCGACCTCGTGCGGCACCGCCGCAGCCGCGAGTTCCGCCGCCTCGGTGCCCGGACGGGGCGAGAAGACGAAGGTGAAGGCGCCGTCGAACGCCGAGTCGGCGGCGAGTTCGAGCGTGTCGGTGAAATCCGCCTCGGCCTCGCCGGGGAATCCGACGATGATGTCGGTGGTGACGGCGAGGTCCGGGATGAGCGCCCGTGCCGCAGCGAGACGCTCGGCGTATCGCTGAGCCGTGTAGCCCCGGTGCATGGCCGCGAGGACGGCGTCACTCCCCGACTGCATCGGCAGGTGCAGGTGCTCGCAGACCGTCGCCGACTCGGCCATGGCCTCGATGGTGTCGTCACGCAGGTCCTTGGGGTGTGGACTCGTGTACCGGACGCGACGGATGCCGGGAACTGTTCCGACCGCACGCAACAGGTCCGCGAACAGCGGTCGTGGGCGCCCGGTCGACTCAGCGACCCAACGCTCGCCCGCACGGTGGAGCGCCCGTTCGGCCGCAACGTCGGCGTCGCCCCGCAGTTCCAGCGCGATGTCGCGGCCGTAGGAGTTCACGTTCTGCCCCAGCAGCGTCACCTCGGTGACACCGTCCGCCGCGGCGCGACGCACCTCGTCGACGACGTCGCCGAACGAACGACTGATCTCGGGTCCGCGGACCGACGGCACGATGCAGAAGGCACACGAGTTGTCGCAGCCGATCTGGATGGTCACCCACGCTGCGTGCCCGGTGTTGCGCACGACGGGTAGCGCTGACGGGAACAGTTCGTGGTCGTCCGCCGTGGTCGCCTCGAGGATCTCGACGACCGGACGCCCCGTGGTGCGGTGCTCATCGAGCAGCTCAACGGTCCGGTGGACGTTGTGGGTGCCGAGCACCACGTCGACGTGTGGTGCCCGCTCGGCGATGGTGTCGCGATCCTTCTGGGCCAGGCAGCCGGCCACGACGATCTCGAGATCCGGACGGGCGTCCTTCAGCGACTTCAGATGGCCGAGCGTGCCATAGAGCTAGTTGTCGGCGTTCTCACGGATACAGCACGTGTTGAGCACGACGACATCGGCCGACGACGGGTCGGATGCCGGGACGAGGCCGTCGGCCTCGAGGAGCCCGGCGATCCGCTCCGAGTCGTGTTCGTTCATCTGGCACCCGAAGGTGCGCACCGCGTAGGTCCGTGACACCGGGGCCCATGCTACGGGCCGCCGGTGGTCACGGGAATCCGAGCGGGTCAGTCGAGGCTGATGGGCAGGTCGTCCGGGTGGACGTCGCCCTCGGCCTCCTCGGCCTCGACACCCTCATCGGTGATGCCGACCTGACGGAGCACCCGGTCCTGGATCTCCATCATGATCTCGGGGTGCTCGCAGAGGAACGTCTTGGCGTTCTCCCGGCCCTGGCCGAGCTGCTCACCCTCGTAGGTGTACCAGGCACCCGACTTCTTCACGATGTCGAGGTCGACGGCGATGTCGAGGAGGGAGCCCTCTCGACTGATGCCACGGCCGTACATGATGTCGAACTCGGCCTGCTTGAACGGCGGGGCCACCTTGTTCTTGACGACCTTCACGCGGGTGCGGTTGCCCACGACCTCGACGCCGTCCTTGATGGACTCGATGCGCCGGATGTCGAGACGGACCGACGAGTAGAACTTCAGCGCACGGCCGCCGGGCGTGGTCTCGGGCGAGCCGAACATCACACCGATCTTCTCGCGGAGCTGGTTGATGAAGATGCAGATGGTGTTCGACTTGTTGAGGTTCGACGTCAGCTTGCGCAGCGCCTGCGACATGAGCCGGGCCTGGAGGCCGACGTGGGTGTCGCCCATCTCACCCTCGATCTCGGCACGAGGCGTGAGCGCTGCCACCGAGTCGATCACGATCACGTCGATCGCACCGGATCGGATGAGCATGTCGGTGATCTCGAGGGCCTGCTCCCCCGTGTCGGGCTGGGAGATGAGCAGCTCGTCGACGTCGACGCCGATCCGGCTGGCATACACCGGGTCCATGGCGTGCTCGGCGTCGACGTAGGCGCAGGTACCGCCGTTGCGCTGGGCCTCGGCCACCACGTGCATGGCGAGCGTCGACTTGCCCGAGGACTCCGGGCCGTAGATCTCGGTGACGCGGCCACGGGGCAGGCCGCCGACGCCGAGGGCGATGTCGAGTGCCAGCGCACCGGTGGAGATGGACTCCACCGCCATGGCGCCCTTCTCGCTCATCTTCATGACCGAGCCCTTGCCGTACTGCTTCTCGATCTGGCTGAGCGCCATCTCCAGTGCCTTCTCGCGTTCCACGGTGCTGTCCCTTCGTCAGTTGGTACGACTGTCAGTTGGTGCGGGAGCCGAACCCGGCCCCGATGCAGTGAACCGACCGTACCGACGGGCTGTGACAGCGACGCCGGCAGGTGACGTCACCGTAGTTACGAACAGGTGTTCGTTCAAGCATTTCCGACGAATTCGTCGGATCGGCCCGAACCGGCCACCCGGAAGCGCTCAGATGTAGCCGGGACCCTCGGGCGGACCGGCCCGCTCCGGGATCTGCGCGCGCATCCCCTGGAGCTGCTGCTGCGCCGCCATCTGCTGTGCGACGAGCGTCGCCTGGATGCCATGGAAGAGCCCCTCGCGCCAGCCGACGAGCTGCGCCTCGGCGAGCCGGAGCTCCGCATCGGTGGGGGGCGTGTCGTCGCTGAAGACGAACGACAGGTGCTCGAGCTCGGCGGCGAGGTCGGGTGACAGCGCCGACTTCAACTGTTCGATCGACGACTCGTAGATGGTCCGGAGCTGGTCGCGGGACGCGTCGTCGAGGCTGGTGTTGCGCACCTCCTCGAGCAACTGCTTGACCATCGCGCCGATGCGGATGATCTTCGCCGGGGAACCGATCTCGAGATCCGCCTCGCCACCAGCACCGACGCCGTCGGTTCCACCGGCACCGGCAGCGGTCAGCACGTCGTCCGGAGCGAGCACCTCACGTGTCGACGGACCGGTCGCGGACGGACCGGTCGCGGACGGATCAGTTGCGGACGGGCCGGCGGCAGTCGGATCGGACATGGTGTCGATCCTAGAGGTGCGACGCCAGCTCAGGATGCGGCGCAGAGCAGCGGCACCCACACCTCGTCGGCGGTGAGGGACCCGTGGCGGCCCTGCAGGTGGAACGGCCCGGTGTCGGCCGGATCCTCGAACGCCACCGGGGCGTGGGTCACCAGCGCCACGTCTCCGAGCCGCGACAACGGTCCCGGCAGGACCTTGGGTCCGAACCAGTACTCGTCGAGCACCTGCTCCCGGCTGACCACCCACGCCACGTCGGCGTGTGCGGACCGAGCCGCCTCGAGCAGTTCGACCTCGGCGCCGTTCACGGCGTGCAGCCAGCGGAACCGGGCCTCGCCCGACTGCTGTCGGACCAGCGACAGCACCTCGGGCGCCGGCGGCAGCACCCGGTCCCCCACGTCCACCTGCCCGTGGTCGGAGGTGATCACGAGCGTCACCCCGGGAGGGAGCGACTCGATCAGGAACTCGACCATGCGGTCGACGAACACCAGCTCGGCGTCGTAGAAGCTGTTGAGCCCGTACTCGTGGGCGACCTTGTCGATGCCGTCGTAGTACGCGTAGACGAAGGGCTCGCCGGCCGAGACCTGACGGAGGATCTCGGCGACCAGCGTCGACGGCATCCGGTAGGGCACGTGCCGACACCCGGCCAGGTGCGCCCGGGTGAACCCGGTGTCGCGGAACTCGGCACGCACCACCACCGGAGGCCGCTGACCCTCGAACGGAACCTCTCCCTGGATCGACTCCGGCGGGATGGACTCGCGCACATCGCCCTTGGCGGTCGACCAGCGCAACACGTTGAGCACGTCGCCGTCGACGAGCATGCGGTAGCCGATGACACCGTGCTCACCCGGTGGCAGTCCCGTGGCGATGCTCGTCAGCGCCGTCGCCGTGGTCGTCGGCGCCACCGTCGAGATGCGGGAGGCCTGCATCCGCGACAGCCCTCGCAGCAGACCGAGTCGCTCCTGCATCTGGTTCCACCCGAGACCGTCGAGCACCAGCAGCACGACCTGCTCGGCGTCGCGCACGAGATCGGGCATCCACGACGGCGACCGGGCCGGGTCCTCGACGAGCGAGTGCATCACGTTGCTGGTGCACGCGCCCTCGTAGTCGGGAACGAGCGGCAGCAGCGGATCGTCGTCGTCTCCACCGGGGGTCACGTCCCCCTGCGCGTTCTGGTCCACCGCCGCGGCCTCCTGGTTCTCCCCCACGGTAGCGAGGACACCGCCCGACGGCGAGGTCATGCCTACAGTGAGGAACGTGAAGGTCTCGACCCGGGGCGACTACGCCAGCCGAGCGCTCCTGTCGCTCTCACTGCACCGCGATGCCGGGCCGACGTCCGTGCGCGACATCGCGGAGCGCACCGGGCTTCCGCAGCCGTACCTCGAGCAGATTCTGCTGGCGCTCAAGGGCGCCGGCCTCGTCCGCTCCAAGCGGGGCGTCGGAGGCGGCTACGTCCTGGCCCGCGAGCCCGGCGAGATCACGCTCGCCCAGATCGTGAGCGCCGTCGACGGACCGATCCGAGCGGGCGACTTCGGCGAACCCCACAGCGGGGGCGCGTGCGACCACGAGGGTCAGTGTGTGCTGCTGGCGATCTGGGGTGACCTCAGCCTGCGGATGAAGTCACTGCTCGACGCGTACACCCTCGCCGACCTCTCGGACATGACCGAGGGTCGCGCCGAGTGGCCGGGTGATCAGCGGTAGACGCCGATCACGTCGATCAGCAGATCGCAGGCACCCGAACCCGCCTGCACCGAGACGACGCCCCCGCTGTCGACCAGGCCCACGGTGGTGGTGTTGGCCACGATCGAGTTCGGGAGGAACCAGTTCACGGTCGAGGTTCCGGGCCGGATCTTCCCCTCCTGCCAGACGGTCAGGTAGCCCTGTGCCGACGTGTTCACGACGGTGACCACCATCTGCGCAGCGGTGGTGTCCGCCGTGACCCTGTCGGCCGCGAAGAACGCCGTCCAGTTCAGTGTGAGGTCGACGTTGCGGACCTCGGGCCCGGTGAGCTGTGTCTTCGGTCCGGTTGCGGGGGTCTTGCCCACCCGGGAGTCGTAGACGCGCGTCGGGGCGAGCACGGCCCAGTAGCTGCCCTGGGCGAACAGACCCGTGATCTTGCGCCACTTGCCCGGGTTGCCGCTGGTGATGCAGAAGTAGACGTCGTTCAGCGAGTCCTTGATGATCGAGCCCACCGTGAAGTTCCCCGAACCGATGTTGCTGGAACCGGAGATCCGCATGTGTGCGCCGCCGTTGGCCGTCTGGAGCAAGGCGGCGGTGCCGGTGTCGGTGTCGGCCGTCAGCGCGATCCCGGTCGGACTGTCGAAGGAACCGGATGCCGCCGCTGCCGGTGACGCCGACAGCAGGTTGAGCGCCGTGCCGCCGGCGACGGCACCGGCCACCACCGCCGTCGCCTTCTTGAGCAGGTGACGTCGGCCTGTCGTGGCGTCGATGATCTCCAGGTCGCGGGGCTCGTCCGCCACCACGAGCTCGGCCGCTCCGACGGCCTCGTGGCGCTGAGCCACGGTGGGCTCCGGGAGCGACTCGACGACCCGGAGTCGGGCCTCGAGCTGCTGGATCATCGCCTGCTGCTCAGCCAGCTGCCGCTGCAGAGCATCCACGGTTTCGCGTGACTCACCCATGTCCTACCCCTCCTTGGTCGGTGCGCATCACCCTGCGCAGCCGTGAACCTACCCTCCGCACGTATCACCCGTCGACCATTCCGGGCGGTGGAGGGCGGTGGATCGAACGCGTCGATCAGCCCGGCTCGACCGGAACCAGTCCGTCCAGCACCGAGCGCAGGTCGGGTGGCAGCGGCGACTCGAAGGCGACGGACTCGCCGGTGTCGGGATGGACGAACTCGAGCCGGCGGGCGTGCAGGAACGGCCGGTCGAGCCGCACCGATCCACGCCGCGGACCGTAGAGGTCGTCGCCCACGACGGCGTGACCGATCGAGTCGAGGTGGACCCGGATCTGGTGAGTGCGACCCGTCTCGAGCTCGCAGGTGAGCAGTGCCGTGTCCCATGGGCTGTCGAACCGCTCGTCGACGGTGACGTGCGTCCGCGCCGGTCGGCCGTCGATGGCCACCGTCATGCGGAGCGGGTTGCGCCGCGACCGGCCGACCGGCGCGTCGATGATCGCATGATCGTGGGCCGGGTGCCCCCAGACCAGCGCGGTGTAGACCCGCTCGACGGCGTGCGTCGAGAGCTGCTCGACCAGATCGGCGTGTGCGTCCGGGGTCCGGGCCACCACCATCAGGCCCGACGTGCCGCGGTCGAGACGGTGCACGAGTCCCGGTCGGTGCGCCTCGCCGACGACGTCGCCCCGTTCGGGGTCGAGATCCGGGAACCGAGCCAGCAGCCCGTGGACGAGCGTCGAGCCCTGATGGCCCGGACCGGGGTGGACGACGAGCCCGGCGGGCTTGTCGATCACGATGATGTCGTCGTCGGAGTACACCACCTCGAACTCGACGGAACCGTCGGCACGAAGTGGTTCGGGCTCACGGTGCGGGTCGACGGCGAGGATGAGCACACCGTCCGTGTCGAGCCGCTGCGACGCCTTGGCGACGACGACGCCGTCGAGCCAGACGTCGCCGGCCGCGATCAGGTCGCTGGCCTCGGATCGGGTGCAGCCGCTCACCATGGCCACACCGCGGTCCACACGCTCACCGGCAAGGGCCGCCGGAACGACCACGGCCAGGAACGGATCGTCCGGTGGGCGGGGTGTGTCGGTCTCAGTCACTCGGTGCCGCGCCCTCGGGCGCCCGGAGCATGCTGATCGCCAGCAGGATGCCACCGACGACGACAGCGGCATCGGCCACGTTGAAGATGGGCCACCACTGCAGGTCGATGAAGTCGACGACGGCACCGGACATGAATCCACCGTCACCACGGGTGAGCCGGTCGACCACGTTGCCGAGCGCGCCGCCGATGACCACGCCGATCAGGACGAGCTGAACGCGGGACCCGATCGTGCGGGCCGTCACCAGCAGCACCCCGACGATCGCGCAGGCGATCAGCCCGATGAGCCAGCCGTATCCGGCGCCCGTCGAGAAGGCCATGCCGGTGTTCTCGGCATAGTTGAACCGGAGGGTCCACACCACGTCGATCGGCGCAGCATTCCGCAGACGTTCCGTGGCCCACCACTTGCTCAACTGGTCGAGGAGCAGGACGACGGCCGCCGTTCCGGCGACGATCAGCCAGCGGCCGGCTCCCGATCGTTCGGCCACGATGTCCCGATCCGACTCGCTCAGCGGAAGCTGCGCGTTCTGATCTCGACCCGTTCCCGCGCCCACGGGATCGCCTGGAGGCGCTCCTTCGGGATGCGCAGCCCGGATGACTCGCAGATGCCGTACGAGCCGTCCTTGATGCGCAACAGTGCGGCGTCGATCTCCTCGATGACCCCGAGCGCCGCGGCGGCACGGTGCAGATCGAAGTCGCGCTCGACGGCGATCGAGTCGCCCTCGCCGCCCTCGTCGTCGAACTGGACGTCGCCGGGTTCACGGTCGGCCACGAGGGAGTCGGCCTCGGCCTTGAGGGACTCGGCCTGCTCCGCGAGCGTCGCCCGTTCGTCGAGCAGGGCGAGCCGCTGCTCCTCGAGGAACTTCGCGTCGTACGGAACTGCCTTCTTCTTCTTGGCCGGAGCCTTCTTGGCCGGCGCCGCCTGCTTCGCGGGAGCCGCCTGCTTCGCGGGAGCAGCCTTCTTGGCCGGAGCCTTCTTCGCGGGAGCCTTCTTGGCCGGAGCCGCCTTCTTGGCCGGAGCCTTCTTCGCGGGAGCGGCCTTCTTGGCCGGTGCGGCCTTCTTCGCCGGAGCCTTCTTGGCGGGGGCCTTCTTCGCCGGGGCCTTCTTCGCAGCGCGCTTGGTCGCCATCGTGGGTTTCCT
>CAJBIS010000383.1 GCA_903953195.1 uncultured Actinomycetes bacterium | reverse complement strand
GACCGCAGCGCTCGGTCTCGCGATCACGTGGGTGCGGCTGTTCGCCGTCCTGCGGGCCACGGCGCGCTACGCCGAGCGGTACGTCGGCCATCTGGGCACGTTCCGGATCGTGACCCGGATCCGGACCTGGGTGTTCCGTTCCCTCGCGCCGCTCGGACCCGCCGTGCTCGACGACCGCCGACGCGGCGACCTGCTCACCGCGCTGTCCGACGACGTCGACGAGATGCAGGACTTCTACCTGCGCGTCGCGGTGCCGCCACTCGCAGCCATCGTGACCACCACGATCGCCGCCGGGGTGCTGGGCCTGCTCGACGTGCGGCTCGGCCTGACGCTGCTCGGATTCCTGCTGGTGGTCGGCGTGGTCGTCCCGGTCCTCAACCGGCTCGCCGCCCGCCGCGCCGCCGGACGCGTCGTGACCGATCACGCTCGGCTCCGGGCCGAGCTCGTCGAGGGCACCACCGGACTCCGTGAGCTGGTCGCGTACGGAGCAGGCGACGCCTGGATCGCACGCGTCGCCGAAGTCGACGGTCTGCTGATCGGCCACCAACGCCGCCTGGCCCGAGTTCGCGCCGCGACGAACGCGACGCTGGCGGCGCTGACCGCCGGCGGTGCGATCGTGACACTCGCGCTCGCCATCGGCACGGTTCGGAACGGTTCGCTCGACCCGGTGCTGCTCGCGATCGTCCCGCTCGTCGCGATCGCCGCCGTCGAGGCGGTCGCGCCGCTGACCTCGGCAGCCGAGCATCTGGAACGGACCCGGGCGGCGGCAGCACGGATCTTCGACCTCACCGATGCCCCACCCGAGATCACCGAACCGCTCGACCCGGATGATCCAGCGGGCTCCGAGGTCGACATCAGCGCACTCACGTTCGCGTACGGCGACCACCCACCGGTCCTCCGGGACGCACAGCTGCGACTCGAGCCCGGGTCGACGGTCGTCATCACCGGCCCGAGCGGCGCAGGGAAGTCGACACTCGCGTCACTGCTCCTGCGATTCCGTGAGTACCACGACGGATCCATCAGGCTCGGCGGCGCGGAACTGCACGACGTGGCGACCCCGGTCGTCCGGCAGCACACCGCACTCGTCGCGCAGCACGACCACCTGTTCGACACGACCGTTCGGGACAACCTGCTGCTCGGCGATCAGGACGCCGACGACGAGCAGCTCACCGAGGCGCTCAGCGTCGTCGGTCTCGATGGTTGGGTGGCGTCACTCCCCGCCGGGCTGGCCACCCGCGTCGGCGAGCACGGTGACCGACTCAGCGGAGGCGAACGTCAGCGACTGATGATCGCCCGCGCCGTGCTCCGCGATGCCGATGTGCTCATTCTCGATGAGGCGACCGCCCACCTCGATGGGCCGGCCGAACGCGAACTCTTCCAGCGGCTGCGGGCACACCGAGCCGGCCGCTCGATGGTCGTGATCACCCACGACCCCTCGGCCGTCGTCGGCGCCGATCAGATCGTCGAACTCGTCGACGGACGGCTCACGTCCGTCGACGGCTGACGGACGCGGAACTACTTCTTCGCGGACTTCTTCTTGGCTGCGCTCTTCTTCGCGGTCGACTTCTTGGCCGAGCTCTTCTTCGCG
>CAJBIS010000382.1 GCA_903953195.1 uncultured Actinomycetes bacterium | reverse complement strand
CCTCGACGCCCGGCTCGACCGCCACCCGCTCGGGAAGGTCGTCCGCCCACCGGCGCACGTAGACCCGGACGTCGAGGCCGGCCTGACCGAGCGATCCGGCGAGCTCCCGGACGTAGACGTTCATCCCGCCGGAGTCACCGACACCGGGCAACGCCAGCGGCGACGTGTGCAGGGAGAGGATCGCGACCGAACTCACGACCGTGACAACGAATCGTCGGGGCCGGGATTCCCCACACCGCCCGTCGTATCGGTCACACCGCCGTTCGCGGCGTCGGCGGCCGCCGTCAGTTCGTTCTCGCGACGGAACGACTCGTAGATCCGGATCAGCGACTTCCGCTGGTCCTCGGTGAGGGTCTGGTCGCGGCGGATCTCGGCGATCGGATCGACCGTCGAGGTCGGCTCGTCGAGGATGCCGGCGCGGATGTAGAGCGACTCGGACGAGATCTCGAGGGCCCGTGCGATCTGCTGGAGGATCTCGGCCGACGGCCGGCGCAGGCCCCGTTCGATCTGCGACAGATACGGGTTCGACACTCCGGCGAGATCGGAGAGCTTCCGCAGCGACATCTGACCGACGTTGCGTTGCTCGCGGATGAACTCACCGAGGTCGTGCCACCGTCGATCGAGATCGTCCTTCACGACAACTGAGGCTACTGCGCGCTCCCTGCGGGGCCGCCATCGGCCCAGCCGGGGTGGTGCCCCAGCAGGGGCTGATCAGGGCAGCAGGTCGTCGACGCTCGCGCCGTCGCGATACCGGCCGATCAACTCGTCCTGGATGCGGTCGATCCGACCGTGGACGTCGCGTCGGGCACTCGAGACCTGCTGCTCGAGTGCACCGATCCGCTCGGCGACCGATGCGAGTGATGCCTCGTCCATGGAGTCGAGTCGGGCGAGGTCCTCCGGGCCGACGACCGTGTCGAGCTCCTCGACGATCGTGTTGGCCCACGCCGGCGGTTCGAGGTCCTGCGGCGGACGAGGCATGCCCGGTCCGCGCGTGTTGTTGGCGAGCGCCGACGACAGCTGGCCCACCAGATCGCCACCCGAGGAGCCATCACGTCGTTCGAGCTCGATCGACACGATGTCGAGTCGACCCTGGATCATCCGGCGGGCGTAGCTCAGACCGTTCTCCACCTGCTGGTAGGCGTCGCGCACGGCGCGCAGCTCCGGCATGGAGCACGACGACAGCTCATCGGGTTCGTCGACGGAGATCAGGGCCTGGAGATCCACGCCGACACGCTACCGACTCACGCGGCGATCCAGACGCCGATCAGGAACAACGGGGCGGCGAGCAGGTAGGTGTCGAGCCGGCGGGCGTGGATCGCCTCGGTGGAACGCGACGGCAGGAACGCCGTCATCACCGCCTGGCCGAGCGGACACGCGAGCGCCAGCACCAGTCCGACCGCCCAGGTCGCCGGGCCGTTGAATGGCTCCGGCTGGAATGCCGCCATGGTGAACGTGACGGCGAGGATCCCGATGATCCCGCAGACCGGGCCCTCCCAGGCGTGCCTGGCCTGCGCCCCGATCAGGAAGTTGCCGGCGTCGTAGAGCGAGACGGCGAGGATCAGGAAGATGGCGGCCCACGGACCGACCAGCACGACGAGCACCACCGGTGCGGCCGCGATCGCCGGCAGCAAGGACGCCATCATCAGCTCGGGCGACGGCCGACCGGACCGGCCGAGCACGACCGATGCGACGATCGAACCGACCCCCACGACGATCAAGGCCACGCCGACGGTCCCCGACCCGATGGCCGCGGCGAGCACGACGATCGCTGCGCCCACCGCCGCGATCCGACGCTGCGGACCCGGGCGGTCGGCGACCTCACCCCATGCTCGCCACACCTGCACCAGATCGGTTGCCGCCAACGCCGCGGTCGCCGCCCACAGCAGCGCGGACGGCCACCGGCCGGCCGTGGCCGCCGTGACGGCGAGCAGGAACCACAGGATGCCGAGGCGCACGCGCGGCCCCGGCAGGTCGGTCGGGCCCAGCAGGCCGGGCCCGCTCGAACGCCGCTTCGACGTTCCCGCCAGCGCAGACCACCGTCGTCGCGACGGCGCGGGCGTCGTCGCGGCAGCGGAACGCTTGCGCTGACGACGGACCGGGGTCACCTGGGGGAGCTCGGCGGTGGTCACGATCCTCCCGACACCGGGGGCAGGACCGCCACCTCGTCGTCGGCCACCAGCGGCGTGGTCGCCGGTGCCGGATCGCCGTTCACCCAGACCATGCTGTGGTCGAGCACCTCGCTGAACCCTGGTCCGAACTGCTGGCGCGCGCCGTCGAGCAGTTCCTCGAGTGATTCGCCCGCGAGTTCGACCCGCCCCGTCCCAGCGGCCTCGCGGGCCTGAGCGAACAGGCGCAGCACTGGCACCCCGCGAGGGTAGCCCCGGGGGTCCGGGCGAGGCCCGTCCGCGTCGACGGCCCGCGGCGGGATCGGCTGCGGGGCGTGTCGGAACCGTCGGGTACGGTCACCCCCATGACGCACCTGCTCGTCGTCCGGCACGGCGAATCCGAGTGGAACGCCGATGGGCGCTGGCAGGGTCAGGAGAACCCGCCCCTCAGCGATCTGGGGCGACAGCAGGCCCGTCAGGCCGCCCGCGGCATCGGCGCGGTCGACGCCGTGGTCGCCTCGCCACTCGACCGGGCGGTCACCACCGCCGGCATCATCGCCGAGGAACTCGGGATCGGCCCGGTCGTCACCATCCCCGGTCTCATCGAGCGGCATGCCGGCGAGTGGCAGGGCCTCACCCGTGCCGGGATCGAGGACCTGTATCCCGGGTACCTCGCCGAGGGGAAGCGTCCACCCGGCTGGGAGGACGACGGTCTGGTGCGCGACCGGGTGTTCGACGCGTTCGACCACATCGCCGCCGCACACCCGTACGGATTCGTGGTCGCGGTCGCACACGCCGGCGTCATCTTCAGCGCCGAGGCCGAACTGGGTGCGCCGTGGGAACGCATCGCCAACCTCGGCGGACGCTGGTTCCTGCGCGAGCAGGACCGGTGGGTGCTCGGCGACCGGGTGCACCTGTTGGTCGAGGAGACGATCCCCGACCAGCTCTGAGTCGCTCAGCCGAACGGTCGGGGCGGCACCGGCCCGCTGTCCGCGGACTCGGCCGGGGAGTTCGGGTCCGCGGGTACGCCGGGCGCTTCGGTTGCGTCGGTTGCGTCGGTTGCGTCGTCGACGAGCTCAGTATCGTCAGCGGCGCCCGCAGGAGCGTCGTCGATCACGTCATCGTCGGAGGTGCGCTCACCGGACAGGTCGGCAAAGCGTTCGGCGCTCACCACGGCCTCGATCTGCGCCACCACCAGCGTTCCCTCACCACCGTCGGCGGCGATCCGGGCGAGCGACTCCATCGCCTCCTCCACCGAGGCCAGGTCCGCTTCGAGCTGGTCGAGTTGATCGAGCTGGTCCGTCACGAGCCAGACGGTAGCGGCCGGTACGATCCGGTTCTGCCATGACCGGATCCGCCCTGATCGCCGACATCGAGGTCGGCACCCTGATCCGGTCGCTGTGCATCGCCGCAGTCCTCGTGCTGCCCTTCGGGATCCACAAGTTCCGTCAGATCCGTCGGGTCCGCGCCGCCGAGGCGGCACCCCGTGCGGCAGCCGCCGAACCCGACGCCGCGGCCCTCGAACCCGCGATCTCGGCCGTCGAGTCGCTCGGCAGCGGTGGCGAGCTGGTCGTCCCGGCGCGCTGCACGATCGACGGCCAACCCGCACCACCCGAACTGCGTGATGCGCTCCTGCGAGACGCCCTGCAGCGGTCGGGGCTGATCGAGACCCACCGCACAGCCCGTGGCGACGACCTGGTGATCAGGTGCGCCCGGATCGGCGATGACACGCCGGTGATCGACGTGGAACGATGACCGTCATGCCCGTCGAACCGTTCGCATCGTCGCCGATCCCGTCGGCGAGTCCGTCCGGCATCACCGTGCTCGACCCGGAGACCGACGAGGAGACCTCCAACGAGGACGGCCCCGTTGCCCACATCGTGCGCACGCTCCCCGGCGAGGACGCAGCGGCCAAGGTCCTCGAGGCCCGGATCAACGGCACGCCGCTCGAGGCGCTGTGCGGCCACGTGTGGGTGCCGTCGCGTGATCCGAAGCAGCTGCCGGTGTGCGAGAAGTGCAAGGAGATCTACCGCATGTACCGCGAGTTCAACGACGGACTCGACGAGACGCCACGCATGTAGTCCCGGTGCCGCGGCTCAGGCGACGCACTCGCGGCCGAGCACCTGCACCGGCCGGCCCACCGCACTGCGGGCCTCGATCGCGTCGAGCAGCGCGGCGTCCGTCGTCGTGCCGATCCACCGTCGGCCGTCGGCCAGATCGGCGAGCACGAAGCCGCCCACCCGGTCCATCCCCTGGTAGGTGGCCGTGCCGGTGACGACGACCGCTGCGCCCGTTGCGTCGTCGGTCGACTCGAGCGTGCCGGTCGCCGCGGCGGCCTCGTCACCGAGGTCGGCCACCAGTTCGTCCGGTCCGGGCGAAGCACCCCAGATCATCAGTCCCGGCTTGGTCAGCAGCCCGGACACGGTGGTGACCATGCCGAGCGCGTCCGGCGCGGTTCGCAGGCGCTCCACCACTGCGGCTGTGGCCTGGAACGTGAAGCTGTTGAATGGTCCGCCGGCGAACGGCATGCCCCCGGTCACGGTCGGGACGCCGTCGACCGGCAGTCCGAGTTCGATCTGCTGGACACGAACCGCCACCGGGAAGCAGCTGTAGCACTCGACGAACTCGACTTCGCCGAGCGGACGACCCAGGTGCGCGGCGGCGGCCGATCCGAGCACGCGCATCGCCGGCCAGCGGTCGACGTCGGCCCGACGGCTCAACGACACCGACGTCGACGACTCGAGTGCGACCCGGGGGAACACCCATCGGTCACGAGGCACCCCCGCCTCCTCGGCGGCCGACGCGGAGCACAGCAGCAGCGCCGCGGCCTGGTCGACCGACCACTGGGTCACGTGCCACTTGTTGTAGGGCGAGGCCAGCGGTCGGTTCGCCGGCGACGGCGTCGAGAAGAACGACGGCGGTCGCGCCCCGGCGAAGTCCGCGAGCGGATTCGCGGCCGCCACCGCGTCGAACGCGGACCACAGCGCAGCGATGTCGGCGTCGTGCTCGGCGGCACTCCAGCCGGTGGTCGCGGCGCGGGCGACGTCGATGCACGCGTACTGCTCGACCGGTTTCCAGATGCCGGCAGCGATCTCGGCCGGTGCCATGAACTCGCCGGCGGCCTGCCAGCGCTCGTCGGGCTCGCCATCGAATCCCGACAGCGTCGAGTCCGCCGGTGCCACTCCCCCGGCGCGTTCGGCGGCCAGTCGGCTCGCCATCGCCTCGCCGCCGACCACCATCACCACGTCGCTCGCGCCGGAGCGGATGCGGCGCAGCGCGTCCGAGACCGGGGTCTGCTGGGGCACCCCGATGTCGACGCGAACGGTTCGGGCCTCCCGTGAGCCGAGCGCGGTCGCCAACGCACGGGCCGGATCGGCGTAGCTCCAGTTGCCCTCAGTGACCGCCACCGAGTCCAACCGGGTGAGCAGGGACGACGCACCGGCGTCCACGCCGGCGTCGCGTGCCGCATCGAGCATCAACTCGAGTGGCGTGGCGCCCGCCGAGCCGTCAACACTCCGGTGGGCCACACCGACGCCGACGAGCACCGGCGTTCGGGGGTCGAGGGTCACTTCGGGGCGGTCGAGCAGCCGATCCGCGACGAGCCGCCACCGGCGATGCTGTGGGCGACCACGCAGATCTCGGCACCCTTGGGCACCGGCGTGCCGCCACGGTGCGTCACCGCGTTGAAGAAGAAGCCGTGGTTCAGACCGCGACCCGGCTTGAGTGTCGCCATCTCACGCTTCTCCTGATTCGCCGGCACCGTCGCGATCAGGTTGCCCGCCACGTACACGCTCGCTCGGACCGGATCGTTGCTGTACGCATCGACCGCCCAGCCCGCCACCTTCACGGTGCCGTCAGGGTTCCAGGCGAACAGTTCGACCGCACCCGTCGGGCTGTCGGCGATGCGCTCCGCGTCGGTGCGCTGGACACGTCGGGCGCCGAGCAGGTTCTGGTACGGATTCGTCACGGTGTTGTCGGGTCGACGGATCTCGAAGTGCAGGTGCGGTGAGGTGGGTTCGGCGTCGCCCGAGTCGCCCAGGTACCCGATCACCTCGCCGGCCTTGACCCGCTGTCCGACGGTGATGCCGTCGGCGAACGCCTGGTCGTAGATGTTGAAGCCGTTGTCGGTGCCGGGCCAGTCGTTGTTGAGGTGGATGTAGTAGTAGATCCAGCCCGAGTCGGACTTCAGGAGCAGCAGGTTGCCCGACAGCGGCGACGTGCCCCAGCGCATCCACGTGATCGTGCCGTCGACCGTGGCGAGCAGCGGCGTGCCCTTCGGAGCGAAGATGTCCTGACCCTCGTGGGAACGACCACCGCCACGGGGCGCGCCGAACGTGTCGCTGAACGAGCTCCTGCCGGCGACCGGGAACACGATCGCCGGCCCCTCGCAGGCCGCGACGAACATCACCGCGGCGGCCAGCGCCGCGAGCGCCGCGAACCGGCGAGGCGCACGGCGCACGCGTGCAGGTGTCGAGGTGGAATCGGTTGACGTCATGGGTGCCCCTGTCCGGACTCGGCGATGCAGAGCATCGGCCCTCACGGTGGTTGCCTTGACCCCATTCAACCCCGCGCGGCGCCCGGAAGTCCGATCATCGCCGGATCCGGGCCGGATCGTTGCGGTTCCGTGGGCCCCGTGGGGCTCGAACCCACGACCGATGGATTAAAAGTCCACTGCTCTACCAACTGAGCTAGAGGCCCGGGGCTGCAAGAGTACCCGCAGGAAAACGCGCAGGATTTGGGCGGCGGGACCAGCGTCAGGGAACGACCTGCGCCGGGACGCGCAACGGCCCCGGGCGTGGGGGCACCCGGGGCCGTCGCAGACTTGCTCGAGGTGCTGCGCCGGCTACCCCCAGGCGCTGACCGTCACCGGAGTCGGCGCGTCGGCAGTGGCGTTGTTGCCAAGCTGGCCGACCAAGCCCAGGCCCCAGCAGCGGGCGCTGCCGTCGGTCATCACCGCACACGTGTGGTTGTTGGTGGAAGCGATGCTGTCGATCCCGCCGAGGGCCGTGGTGGTGTCGGTCGGGTCGAGCACTGCCACCGGCGTCTTGGAGTCGTTCTGTCTTGAGGCGCGCCTGAAATCGCCCGGACTGCACAGGGTTGCGTTGTTGCCGAGCTGCCCGGAGCCGTTGCCGCACCAGCAGCGAGCAGTGCCGTCAGTCATCGCCGCACAGTTGAACGCGTTGCCGCCGGAGATGCTCGCGAACCCGGTCAGGGCCTGGGAGGTGCTGGTGGGATTGACGACCTTCACCGGCACCTTCGACTGGGTCGTCGAGTTGT
>CAJBIS010000381.1 GCA_903953195.1 uncultured Actinomycetes bacterium | reverse complement strand
TGGGCTGGTCGCTCACGGACGGCGCCGAGGTGGCCCGGCGGATCCTCGACCGGGTGCGTCCCGGGTCGATCATCCTCCTGCACGACGGTCTCGACGGGAACGTCGGGGCGAACCGTCAGGTGGTGCTCGACGCGCTCCCGATCATCCTCGACGGGCTCGAGGAACGGGGCCTCCAGCCCGTCGGCCTCGACGAACTCGTCGGCGCCGACGCGCAGCTGCAACCCTGCTGAGCCCGCCCGGCGAGTCGTCGGGATCAGCGGCGGCGCAGGACCCGGCGCAGCAGTGCGAGGGGCGCCAGCCCCAGCGCAGCCAGTCCGACCGTCGCGGCGACCGGCGGCACCAGACTCGGCACCTGCTTGCTCTTGGGGCGCCGCAGCGTGACCCGGAAGGCCGCCTGCACCATGGCGGCGAGGTCGATCACGACGTCCTTCATCCGGGTGCGGGACCGGAAGATCGGGACCGGCACCAGGATGTCGTTGCTGATCCGGTAGCCGAGCCGTGACAGCACGACCGCCACCTCGACCGTCTCGGAGTACTTGTAGCCCTGGTAGTAGTCGAGCGCGTCGGCGAGCGCGCCGAGGCGGAAGATGCGGTAGCCGGACTCGACGTCGTACCAGCGGACGCCTCCGGACCACATGGTCGCCCACGTGCTCATCACCCAGTTGCCCGCCTGCTTGTAGGGCGGATACGTCGACAGGTCACGGCGCACCACGAGGGCATCGAGGCCCTGTTCGAGCATCGTGACGCGCAGTTCGTCGAGCACGGCGAGTTCGTGCTGGCCGTCGGCGTCGATCGTGTAGACGAGGTCGTCGGCCGAGAGTTCGCCGGCACTCAGTCGTCGGCGCAGGTCGGAGAAGGCCAGGTAGTAGGCCTCGCTCATGCCCTGGTTCACCTCGTGGACCAGCATGCGGGCCTCGGGGTGCTGGGGGAGGAACGCCTCGATCTCGGCTCGGGTCCGGTCGGTCGAGCCGTCGTCGACGACGACGAGTTCGTCGACGTAGCCGTAGAGCTTGCCGAGGACGTCTCGGACCGTCGGCTCCTCGTTGTACGCCGGGACGACGGCGATGCGACGCGGTTCGCTCACGATGTTCCCTCCGCTGGCCGACGGTTGGCGACGTACCACTCGTACGACCGGCGCATGCCCTCGTCGATGCCCACCTCGGGGGTCCACCCGAGCACGTCGCGCGCGGCGTCACTCAGCACGGTCTGGCTCGCCAGGTCGCCCGGGCGGGACGGCCCGAAGCTGACGTCGACGTCGCCGACGAGTTCGGCGGTCATCTCGGCGAGCTTGCGGATGGTGACGGGCTCGGGGCCGTTCAGGTTGAACACCTGGTTCTCGGCCTCGGGACGAAGTGCCAGCACGTGCGCTCGGGCCAGATCGGTCACGTACACGAAGTTGCGCGACTGCATGCCGTCGCCGTCGATCGTGAGTGCCTCGCCGTTCAGTGCCCGCCGGAAGAACGCCGACATGACGGTGGTCTCGCGCATGTGCGGGCCGTAGGGGATCCCGTAGCGCAGCACCGTGTACGGGCGGTCGTACAGGTTCTGGTAGTCGCGGCACGCGAACTCCGAGGCGATCTTCGTCGTCACGTACAGGTGCCGGTCGGTATCGGGGTTGAACGAACTGTGCTCGTCGACGACGTCGTCGGTGCACGCGCCGTAGACCCAGACGGTCGAGGCGAGCACGACGCGGCCGGCGTCGGTCCGGCGTGCGGCCTCGAGCACGTTGACGGTGCCCTGGATGTTGACGGCGACGGCGGTGTCGGGTGCCTGGAAGATGTCGTTGACGTCGGCCATGGCCGCCAGGTGGAACGTGGCGTCGGTGCCGTCGATCGCCTTGGCCAGCGAGTCGACGTCGAGGATGTCGACCTCGTGGTACTCGACGTCGTCGCGCTCGGGTGCCCGGGTGTCGAGCACTCGGACGGTGCGGCCGTCGGCGATCAGCGCGTCGACGACGTTCGTGCCGATGAACCCGGCTCCGCCGGTGACGGCGACGACCGAGCTCACGGGACGAGCACTGACTGCAGGGACTCGACCACCAGGTCGGCCTGCTCGTCGGTCATCACGGCGGAGACCGGCAGGCAGATGTGGCGGGCGCAGAGTTCCTCGGCGCCGGGCAGCGGGCCGTCGGCGAACGGCGCGAACACCGACTGCAGGTGCAGCGGCTGCTCGTAGACCTCACCGGAGAGCCCGATCTCGTACTCCTCGCGCAGGCGCTTCTTGACCGTGGTGCGGTCCGCGCTCGGCGGCAGGAAGGCGACGTACTTGTAGTAGTTGCAGAACGAGTTCGACGGGATCGCCAGCGGCGTCACCGGGCCGTCGACCAGCGCGGCGTCGTAGCGGGCGGCGATCCGACGGCGATGGGCGACGAACTCGTCGAGGCGGCGGAGCTGCGCCAGTGCGATCGCCGCGTGCGGCTCGCTCATGCGCCAGTTGTACCCGAGGCGGGTGTGGTCGTTGGTGAGGAACGACGCCTTGCCCTGGTCCCGGTAGATGAGCGCCTCCTCGGCGATCGCGTCGTCGGCGGTGACGATCATGCCCCCCTCGCCGCCGGCGATCACCTTCGTCGGGTAGAAGGAGAACGAGCCGGCGATACCGAACGTGCCGGCCATCTCACCGTCGAGCGAGCTGCCGTGTGCGTGCGCGGCGTCCTCGACGAGCCAGAGTCCGTTGTCGGCGCAGATGCGCTGCAGGTCGCGGATGGCCGGCGGGATGAACCCGCCGATGTGGACGGTGATCACGCCGACGGTGTTGGGGCCGATCGCGGCCTCGACCGCGGCGGGGTCGAGCGACATCGTCGCCGGGTCGCAGTCGACGAACTTGATCCGGGCACCGGCTGACACGGCGGCCGCTGCGGTCGCGAAGAAGCTGTTGGCCTGGACGAGGACCTCCTTGCCCTCACAACCGAGGACGCGGAGCGGGATCTCGAGGGCGCTGGTGCCCGAACTCACGGCGATCGCGTGCGGTGACGCGTGGGCGACGGAGAACTCGGCCTCGAGTTCCTTGCCGATCTTGCCGAGCGTGAGCTGCCCGGACTGCAGGCATTCGTCGATCTGGCGGAGGATCTGCTGGCGATCCTCCTCGGGGAAGTGGATCGCCGCTGCGGGGACACGCATCTGGATTGGCCGCCTTTCGGGGGGATCGCCGCCGGATCATGTCGACCGTCCAGGGCGAGGAATGATCTGCGAATCGTAGTCCCGGGGCCCTCTGCGCCATGGCATCGGAGGCACTGTCGGCAACGGATTTCGTGCTCGTGTGACGATCCTGTCAGGATCGGGGCAGCGGTCGCGCGCTGCGAGTGGCGGCTGGGGAACAGGGGGTGACGTGGGGCGAGCGGTCCCGGGGGACGATCGAGTGGGAGCAACTCCCGCGATGATCCGTCCCGCGTTCGGACGGCTCGCCCGCGTCGCTCTCATCGCTGCAGCGTTCAGCCTGGCGTTCATCACCGTCCGCCCCGACGCCGCGGACGCACAGTGGGGTGTCGGCATCGACCGGATCGACGTGTCCCTCTCGACACAACACGCCTTCGTCTGGGGCACCGACGGCACGCTGCTCCGCGACATTCCGATCTCGTCGGGTGCGAACGGTCGGACACCCCGCGGGAACTTCCGGGTGTCGCGCCGTTCCGCGAGCACGGTGTCGACGCACGACCGGAACATCGCGATGAGCTGGATGGTCAACTTCAACGGCTACATCGGCTTCCACGGCATCCCACGGCGATTCGGTGAGCCCATGTGGACCCCGCTGGGTGAGCGACCCGTGTCGTCGGGGTGTGTGCGCATGGCGGACGCCGACGCCCGGTGGATCTTCGACAACGCCCCGAACGGCACCCGCGTCAACGTGAAGTGACCCCGTGGTGAGGCCCGGTCACGTCGACACGGGCACCGGAGTTCAGCGGCCCGGCATCACGTCCGGCATCGTGACCGGTGGGACGGCCAGGCGCATCCCCGGCACGATGAGGTCCGGGTCGCTCGGGTCGGGAAGTCGACCACGGTTCGCCTCGATCAGCCCGTTCCAGTAGCCGGCGACCTCCCGGTCGAGCGGTGGGCGCCCGAGGGATCGGCCGACCTCGTCCGCGGCGATGGACCAGAAGCTGTCGCCGTCCGTCACCTCCCGCTCGGAGTCGGCCCCGGCGGCGGGAGGCACGTCGCGGTCGGTCGGCCCGCTGCGCTGCTCGCCGAGTGGGCCGGTGCTCGCCGCGGCGGCGCGCTCGGCGCCTGCCATCGATGCGGGTCGCGTCCATGCGGGCCCCGGCGTGGGTGCCGCACCGGTCACCGGGTCGCCTGCGACTCGTGGGCCGCCACGCTGCGCCGGTGCCGGGTCGGGCTGCGATGGCGTGGGGCCGCCGTTGATCGGCACGCCCGGTCCGGCGGTGTCGGTCGGCGCCGCGGTCGCAGCGCTGGTCGGCGCGGTAGCGGAGGGCGCCGTTGCGGTCGAGCCGGTGCCGGTGGAGCTGGAGGCGGAGGTGGTGGTGGTGGTTGGGTCGGCGGCATCCGGCGCCGCCGCTTCCACCAGGTCCGCAGTGGGCGCGGTCGCCGAGTCCGCGGATGTCGTCGCCGTGGCCCCGGAATCGGTGGCGGCGCCGACCGGTGGCGCGGTGAGCGAGAGTGCGCCGGTCGAGGCGGTGAGCATCGCTGCGAGTGCCCTGCTGGATCGGAGTCCGCGTGGTGGCGCCGCGGTACCGGTCCGATCTCGGTCTCGTACCTCGCCCCGCACGGTCGCGAGCAGCGCCAGCCGTGAGGTGTCGAGCAGGACGACCATCAGGGAACCGAGCGCGCCCGCGACGCCGATCGATCCGAGCTGCCCGAGATGATCGAGGACCGGTTGCGATGACCACCAGGCGACCACGGCGTCGAGGTTCCGAGGTGCGGGAAGCCGTGAGCCCGCCACGATCCAGCGCGCCACCGCGCCGACGGCGGTTGCGGCGGCGAGCGCGCCGAGCGCGAGTGCGGCGCAGGCGGTGGTGTGGGTTCGTTTCCGGTTGGACGTCATGTCGTGCTCCGTGGTGGTTCGGACCAACGGTCGGCGAGCGACCAGTGGTGGCATCAGGGGAAGCGGAGCGGTGCCGGTCGCCCGCAGGCTCGTCGGTGACAACTCACGGTGACAGCACGGGGAGCACTGACCCGTCGTCGCGCTGCACGCCCGGCGGGCCGCAGTCCGACTGCGATGCGAATCCCCGTGCTCCGGGGACCCGGATGACGCGTCGGCCTGCGCTCGACGTCGCGGTCGGGACCGCTCCATCCGTCGGGAAGTCGAACACCTCACCGGTCGACGGCCGAAGGACGACGAGGTCCTCGCGTCCGTCGCAGTCGCGGTCGACGACGAACGGAACGTCGTCCGGGCGACCGACGGACCGCCGCACGCCGTTCACGATCACCTCGGGTCTCGACGGAGTCGGTGCAGGGCCGGCCGGTTGACTCGACGCGGCGATGCCAACTCGAGCGGCCTCGCTCGCGTCGCCGGGGCGGAGCGAGGAGGGGCGGGGGATGGCGAGCGCGAGGACGACCACGACGATGACGCACAGCACGCAGCCGGCCGCGACCCTGGCCGCGGGCGCGGCCATGAAGTGCGCGGCGCCGCGTCCGCTCTTGGCCGGTCGGGCGGCGAACCGCGTCCGGCTGCTCGACCAGCGTCGGAAGAGTCGAGCGAGCCGTCGAGGGTCGGGTCGATCACCCAGACGGGCGAGCTGGCGTCGGAGCAGCTGGCTGCGTGGCAGCGTGCGGGCCACCCGCTGGGCGGCACGCATGAGAGCCACTCGATCCAGCTCGGTGCCGCTCGGATCGGTCTCGGCGCGTCCCGCCGACCCCAGTGAGCACCATCGGACGCTGCCGTCGCCGGCGACGACGACGTGGTCGAGAGCGACGGCGCCGTGGAACCAGCCGCGAGCGTGCAGGTTGGCGAGTGCCGTGCACGCCGAGGCGAAGGTCGCGCTCCGCTGCGAGGACGAGCCGGACCACGGGTCCGCGAGGCTGCTCCGGCCGGCGTCGACGGTGCGCAACTCGTCCGCGTCATCGGACTCGATGTGCTCGATGAGCTCGACGACGTCGGCGCTGCGGAGCGCGGCGAGCACGGTGGCCTCCCGGCGCAGATCGGCTCGAGGTCGTCGGCCGGAACTCTTGACCACCACGTCGTGACCGTCGATGCGTCGCCGCTCGATGCGTTCGGCACCGAGCGGTCGTCCGCCGTCGAGTTCGGGTTCGATCGTGCGCAGATCATCGACCCGGGCGATCGGGGCGCGCCCGGTGTCCGAACGCAGCGCGTCCACCCGGTGACTCGCCCGCGTTCGGCGGGATCGATCGGTGGTCGCCGGCGGTCGGCGTCGTACCGTCACGCGGCGACCACTGCCCGGACGTGGATGTCGACGGGCTCCTCGTCCGCGATCCCGGGCAGTGCCCGAAGGACCGGGCGACGCACGAGCAGCGACACCCTGATGTCGACGAACCGCGGTCCGGTCTGCACGTTGACGGCGCGCACCCGTCCGGGGAGCGGGGTGTCCCGCAGTCGT
>CAJBIS010000380.1 GCA_903953195.1 uncultured Actinomycetes bacterium | reverse complement strand
CATCGAGCAGCACGCCGTCCAGGCCCAGCCCGGCGGCATTTCGGAAGATGGAACCGAGGTTCTCGTGGTCGCTCGTCGCCTCGGTGGCCACGATGCGGGTGCTCGCAGCCAGCAGCTCCTCGACGGCGAGGGACGCCGGTCGGCGCCCGACGGCGAGGATGCCGCGGTGCACGTCGTAGCCGGCGGTCCGGGCAATGACATCACGCTCGGCGACGTACACCGGTACGTGGTCCGCGAGGGTGTCGATCACGGCGTCGAGCTGCGCGGCCCGTTGCGGGGTGACGAGCAACGACTCGACGGTGAGCCCGCTCGTGGCGACCCGTTCGAGTGCGACGCGCCCCTCCACGATGAACACGTCACCACGACGTGACGCCGCGGCGTCGGTCAGGTGCAGGTAGTCGCGCACGCGTGGATCGTCGGGGTCGTCGATCCGTTCGGTCCGGTCAGGCTGCGCCATGCCGCCGATCATCGCACCCGGGGGAGCCGCCGCTCGCCCGGGTCGCCGTTGCGCTCAGCGCAGATCGATGCGCTGGGCCTGCAGCAGGTGACGGAAGGCCGCGGCGGGGACGGGCCGGGAGTACAGGTACCCCTGCCCGATCTCGCATCCGAGAGCCGCGAGCGCCTCGGCCTGCGTGTCCTCCTCGATGCCCTCGGCGACGACGGTGGCGCCCACTTCGCCGGCGAGGTCGAGGACCGCCTCGACGATGCGTTGGTTCGTGGGGAGCTCGAGCGCCTCGACGAAGCTGCGGTCGACCTTCAGGACGTCGAACTCGAAGCGGTGGATGTAGCCGAGCGAGGAGTAGCCGGTCCCGAAGTCGTCGATCGCCAGCCGGGTGCCGAGGGCCCGGAGCTGGTCCATCCGGTTGCGCACCAGATCGGTGTCGCCGAGCAGGCTCGACTCGGTGATCTCGAGTGTCAACTTGTTGGCGGGCAGATCGTTGAGCGCGAGCGTGTCGATCACGGACCCGATGAGCTCATCGCCCTGGAGTTCGGCGGCTGACACGTTGACGGCCACCGAGAGGTCGCCGGCGACATCGGGGTCGGCGGCACGCCATGCGGCGAGATCCCGGCACGCACGGTTGCGCATCCAGGTTCCGAGATCGCGGATGAGGCCCGACTCCTCGGCGAGCGGGACGAACACGCCGGGTCCGAGCAGGCCGCGTTTCGGGTGGTTCCAGCGGACGAGTGCCTCGGCGCCGATGATGCGACGCGTCTCGATGTCGACGACCGGCTGGTAGTACGCCTCGAGCTGATCCGAGACGAGGGCCCGGGCCAGATCGGCGCGCAGCTCGAAGCGGTCGAAGCTGTCGGAGTGCATCGCCGCCTCGAAGATGGTGACCTGCGGTGTGCCGAGCTGACGGGCCAGGTGCTTCGCCCGGTACATGGCGGTGTCGGCGTTGCGGAGCAGGTCCTCGGCGCTCGACGAGCGGTCGTGGTCGAAGGCCAGTCCCGCCGACGCGGTGATCGTCAAGGTGCGTCCTGCGATGGGGAGCGGCTGCGCGAGGACGCTCTGCAGGCGTTGCGCGAGTTCGACGATGAGCGCCTCGCCGTGGCCGCGCTCGACGATGACGACGAACTCGTCGCCACCGCTGCGCACCGCGAGGTCGGTCTCGTTGATCGTGTCCTCGACCCGCGCCGCCAGTGCCCGCAGGACGGTGTCGCCCTCCGCGTGGCCGAGGCTGTCATTGATGTTCTTGAAGTCGTCGAGGTCGAGCGAGATCACGGCGACGGAACTCGAACCGGGGTTGCGTTCCAGGATCGCAGCGAGCTCGGAGGTGGCCTTCACCCGGTTGGCCAGCCCCGTGAGACTGTCGTGCGTGGCCTGGT
>CAJBIS010000379.1 GCA_903953195.1 uncultured Actinomycetes bacterium | reverse complement strand
GAGATCGATGCCGTCGGTCGAGCGGGCGGCCGCGGCCGCAGCACGCAGCTCGGACTCCGACGCGGTGCCGAACGCTCCCGGCATGGCGCCGTGATCCCGCAGGTGACGTGTGAGGCGGCGGGTGTCGATGCCGGCGACCCCGGGAACCCCCTGGGCCCGCAGGTACTCGTCGAGGCCACCGGCGGCCCGCTGGTTGCTGACGCGGCGGGCCAGGTCGCGCACCACGACACCGGAACAGCGCACGACCGGCGACTCCTCGTCGTCGCGGGTCACGCCGTAGTTCCCGATGTGGGTCGACGTGAACGTGATCACCTGACCGGCGTACGAGGGATCGGAGATCACCTCCTGGTAGCCGGACAGCACGGTGTTGAAGACGAACTCGCCGGTGGCGACCCCATCGGGGGCGTCGGCGCCGATGGCCTCCCCCTCGAAGAGCGTGCCGTCGGCGAGCACGATCGCTGCGGGCCGGATGGTCATCGTTGGGCCTCCCCGTCACGGACAACGACCTCGCCGTCGCAGATGGTGTGTCGAACTCGGCCGCGTACCTCGCGGCCCACATACGGCACGTTGCGGCTGCGCGATGCGCCGCCCGATGCGTCGATCGTCCAGCGGGCGTCCGGGTCGATCACGCACAGGTTCGCAGGACTTCCCGCGGCCACCGGTCGACCGTGGCGATCCATCGCGGCGATGGCCGCCGGCTGCCAGCTCAGTCGGGCCAGCACGTCCGCCTCGCTCATGCCCGAGCCACCGTCCACGAGCTGCGTGAACGCCAGCGCGAGCGCGTACTCGAGTCCGAGCATGCCCGGCGGCGCCTGATCGAACGGGCGCTCCTTCTCCTCGGGCGCGTGCGGCGCGTGGTCCGTGGCGATCGCCGAGATCGTGTCGTCGGCGAGTCCTCGCTGGACCGCGGCGACGTCGGCGTCGGTGCGCAACGGTGGGTGCACCTTGAACGTGGCGTCGTACTCCGCGCAGCAGGCGTCGGTGAGCGTGAAGTGGTGCGGTGCGGCCTCGGCGGTGACCGCCAGACCACCGGCGCGAGCGGCGGCCACCATGGCCACCGACCCGGCCGTCGACAGATGCAGCAGATGGATGCGGGCGCCGGTGAGGCGGGCGAGCGCGATGTCACGCATGACCATCAGCTCCTCGGCCTCGGCGGGCTGGCCGGGCAGTCCCAGACGGGCGCTCCACTCCCCCTCGTGCATGCAGGTGCCCTCGGACAGCGACGTCACCTCGCAGTGCTGTGCCAACGTGACCCCGAGCCCGCGGCCGTACTCCATGGCCCGCCGCATGAGCCGGTCGTCCTGCACGCCGGTCCCGTCATCGGTGAAGAGCCGCACGCCGAGCTCGGCCATCTCGGCCATCGGGGCGAGCTGCTCGCCCGCTCGATCGACCGTGATGGCTCCCGAGGTGTGCACGTCGCACAGCGACGCCCGACCCAGCTCGAGCACCTCGCGGACCACCGACGCGCAGTCGATGGCGGGTGTCGTGTTGGGCATGGCCAGGACGGCGGTGTACCCGCCGAGCACCGCGGCCCGGGATCCGGACTCGATGGTCTCGGCCTCCTCCTTGCCGGGCTGACGCAGGTGCGTGTGCAGGTCGACGAGTCCGGGCGCCACGATGCATCCCGACGCGTCGACGACCTCGTCGCCGGTGAGCCCGGGGCCGACGTCGACGATCTCGTCGCCGCGGAGCACGACGTCGCCGAGGCGCTCGCCGGTCTCGTCGATGATCCGGCCGCCCTTGATCACCACGGTCCGATCGGAACCGGCCATCAGGCACCCACCTCGCTCTCGTGTGTGTCGCTCTCGTGTGTGTCGCTCTGCGATGCGTCGCGATCGGGTGGACCAGCCGATACTGCCGCCGCCGGCGTGGGCGGCAGCGCGTGTCGACCGGGACCGAGGATCAGGAACAGCACCGCCATGCGGACGGCGACGCCGTTCGCCACCTGCTCCGTCACCACAGCGTTCGGCCGTTCGGCGACGTCGCCGGCGATCTCGACCCCCCGGTTCATGGGACCGGGGTGCATGATGAGCGCGCCGTCGCCGAGCCGGTCGGCACGGGCCGCGTCGAGCCCGAAGCGCGCCGTGTACTCACGCAGCGACGGGATGAGGGCCTCGTTCATCCGCTCGCGTTGCATGCGGAGGAGGTAGCAGACGTCGACATGGCCGAGGACCGAGTCCAGGTCCTCGGTGACCTCGACGTCCCACGGCACGAGCGTCGAGGGCAGCAGCGTCGGTGGCGCGACGAGTACCACCCGGGCGCCGAGCCGGGTGAACGCCTCGATGTTGGAGCGCGCCACCCGCGAGTGCCGGATGTCGCCGACGATCGCCACCACTCGCCCGTCGAGGGAGCCGAAACGCGACCGGATCGTGTAGGCGTCGAGGAGCGCCTGGGTGGGGTGCTGGTGCCAGCCGTCCCCGGCGTTGACCACCGACGCATCGGTCCACCGGGCGATCTGCGCCGGCACCCCGGACGAACGGTGGCGCACGACGATCGCGTCCATGCCCATCGCCTCGATCGTCTCGACCGTGTCACGGATCGATTCCCCCTTGTTCACCGACGAGGACGACACCGCGAAGCTCATCGTGTCGGCCGACAGCCGCTTGGCGGCCGAATCGAAGCTGAGCCGGGTCCGGGTGGAGTCCTCGTAGAACAGCGACACGACCGTCCGGCCGCGCAGGGCCGGCGCCTTCGGGATGGACCGGTTGCTCACCTCGACCATCGCGTCGGTCACCTCGAGGATCTCCTCGAGCTCACCACGAGAGAGCTGGTCGACCGACAACAGATGCTTCACGGCTTCTGCAACTCCCCGAGCTGCACCGCCGACATGCTCACGTCCACGAGTTCATCGCGCCGTGTCGGCAGGTTCTTGCCGACGTAGTCCGGCCGGATCGGCAGCTCCCGGTGACCACGGTCGACCATGACGGCGAGCTGCACCGCCCGCGGTCGGCCGTAGTCGCACATGGCGTCGAGCGCCGCCCGGATCGTGCGCCCGGTGAAGAGCACGTCGTCGACGAGCACGACCGTACGACCGTCGAGGTCCACCGGAATGTCGGTGACCTCCTCGGGCAGCAGTGGCCTGATCCCGATGTCGTCCCGGTACAACGCCACGTC
>CAJBIS010000378.1 GCA_903953195.1 uncultured Actinomycetes bacterium | reverse complement strand
CTGACCAGAGGTTCACCGGCCGAGGACGAGCAGTGCGCCGACGGCGAGTTCGATGACACATCCGGCCAGATTCTCCCGGGAGGCGCTCCGGTCGATGACCAGCGACACGACTCGAGCGACGAACGCTCCGAGCCACGCCGCACCGAGCACGAGTGCGGCGTCGCTGGACCCGATGATGAGCACGGCGACGCCGGCACCGATGAAGAGTCCGCCGTAGGTGGCGCGGAACTCAGAGAGCCCGAGTCGCCCCGGGAGTTCGAGGCCGATGACCGTGCTCACCTGTCGAGGCCAGATCAGGCCGAGCAGGCCGGCGACGACCGACACGCTGGCGCCGATGACGGCGGGGAGTTGCATGTCACTCGGAACGTGAGCGGCGGTGCGTGCATTCCCCGGGGCTGCTCCGGGACTCCGGTTCGCGCCGGGATGCAGCGTCAACGTCAACATGAATTCGACAGATGTTTGACCTCTGTTGTACGGTCACTCCATGGTTGAGGCAAACGGTTCGACCGCGTCGCGGCTGGCGCAGTTGGGGCTCACCATTCCTGACCCCCTCCCGCCGTTCGGTGAGTACGTCCCCGCCGTGCGGTCCGGGAACCAGTTGTGGGTGGGTGGACACTTCGGCACTCGACCGGACGGTTCGATCTGGACGGGCAAGGTCGGTTCCGACGTGTCGATGGACGAGGCGCAGGAGGCAGCGAAGTCCGCGGCGCTCCACCTGCTCGCCACGGTCCACGCCGAACTCGGCTCGCTCGACGAGGTCGCGCAGATCGTCCGCGTGTACGCAGTCGTGAACTCCACGCCCGATTTCCTCGGCCAGACCACGGTGATCGACGCGGCGTCCGCGGTGTTCGTCGGCGTGTTCGGAGAACGCGGGCGGCATGCGCGACTGGCGGTCGGCGTTGCCGCACTCCCGGGCGACCTCGTCCTGGAGATCGAGGCGGTGGTGGAAGTGGTCGACCGGGGCGCGACGCCTCAGGCCGGGAGCGGTGCGTGATGGCGCCCCGCGAATCCGGGTTCCAGTTCGGAGGCCGACTGGCGCTCGATCTCACCTGGACGCTCCGGTACCGGTCGGTCAGCCCCACCGAGCTGCTCGCGACGCCCGCTGATCTCGACGAGTGGATCTCCACGGCCGTGGCGCCCGTTCGTCAGCTGGCGGACCACGGGGACCTCGCATCGGCGATCGAGCTGCGGGAGGCGATCCACGCAGGAGCCGCGTCGCGCATCGCCGGCGAGGACATCGGCCGTGGCATCCGAGGACTCATCAACGACTGGGCGGCACGGCCGGCACCGTTCCGCTCACTGGGCGGACATGCTGACGCACCGTCGCACCTTCGGCCCGGTGCGGAGGTGGAGTCCGCGTTGGCTGCCGTCGCGCTGGACGCCGTGGACCTGTTGGGCTCCGACGATGGCCGACTCCGGCGCTGCGAAGGACCGGGCTGTTCGCTCCTGTTCCACGACTCGTCGCGCCCCGGGACGCGCCGCTGGTGCTCCACCGAGCGGTGCGGGAACCGGGTCAACACCACGACCTATCGCCGGCGTCGGGCCGGCGAGCAACCCGACAACTGAGGGGACCGACATGCTGATCATGAAGCCGAACTGTGAGTGCTGCGACCGTGACCTCGACCCGTCCGGTGACGACGGGCGGATCTGTTCGTTCGAGTGCACCTGGTGCGCCGAGTGCGCCGAGCACCTCGGTGGTGCATGCCCGAACTGCGGTGGGTCGCTCGTGCAGCGGCCGCCACGTGATGCCGCGTTGCTCGACGCGTTCCCTGCCTCGGCGGAACGTGCGCCGACCTCGCATGCATGCCCCTGACCGCGGGCGGATCGCGACCACGTTCCTCCCGGCGGACGAACGTCCACCCCTTCCAGCGCGAGGGCTGAGCCGGTGCCCTCGGGCAGGGCACACGGGTAGCGTTCCGGTGTGCCTGCTCCTCTGAAGACCATCGGCATCCTGCTGTTCGACGATGTCGAGGAGCTCGACGCCGTCGGCCCGTGGGAGGTGCTCTCCTACTGGACCCGACGTTCACCGGAGGACGGCTACCGGGTCGTGACGTTCTCGGAGTCGGGCGGCCCGGTCACCTGTGCCAAGGGGCTGACCATCTCGCCGCAGCACAGCGACACAGATGTGCCGGACCTCGACGTGCTCGTCTACCCGGGCGGCCGCGGCACACGTCGCCACCTGGAGGAACCGGCACAGCTCGACTGGGTGCGGGCCCAGCGGGAGCGAGTGCCGCTGATGGCCAGCGTCTGCACTGGATCCCTGGTGTATGCGGCTGCCGGGCTGCTCCATGGCCGCCCGGCGACCACCCACTGGGCGGCGCTCGACCTGCTCGCCGAGCTCGATCCGACGATCGAGCTGCGGCCCGACGACCGTTTCGTCGACGACGGTGACGTCATCTCGGCGGCGGGGGTGTCGGCCGGGATCGACATGGCGCTGCACCTGGTGGACCGCCTCGCGGGCCGTGAGCGGGCCCGGGAGGTCCGGCGCGGGATCCAGTACGACCCGCAGCCGCCGGTCTGACTGTTCCGCACTCTTCAGGTCGACGACCGTCGGCTGCGTCCGGCGCACGAGCTGAGCGCGATCCAGCGCGAGCGATCGGCCGCACCCGGCTCGCCGACGACGTCAGCGCTGCCCGCCCAGTCCCGGATCGTTCAGGAACCGACTGACGACGGCAGGGTCAGCACCCACACGATGGTGCCGACGACCAGCGCCCCGGCGACCGATGTCATCGCGACGCGGAGCTCGAACACGCCGATCCGCGACTGGATGCCGAGCAGGAAGAGCGCCGCCGCCAGCAGCACGACCGCGAGCACGTAGTTGTCGGCGGCGTCCCCTGCGGTGGCGGCTCTGTCCTCGGCGGACTGGGCGGCCAGCTCGTACCGGGTTGCGGCGGCCTCATCGGGCCGTTCGTAGACGTCCGTGTCGATGGGGGAGGCCGGAGCGTTCTCATCGGCGAGCGGATTGAGCTTGAGCCACTCCTGGAAGGCGGTCGACAGCCGGTCACTGAACCGGGCCTCCACGTAGCGAGCCCGAGCGGCGTCGCCCGCCGAGGTCGCGGCGAGCCAGCGATCGAAGGCGCTCAGGTCGGTGAGCGTCTCGATGGTCGATCGCTGCTCCGCCCGGAACGCCTGGACCTGCAGCACGCTCGACTTGGTGTTGTACAGCGACTCCTGTCCACTGAGCCGGCTCGCCTGGTAGGCGCACCAGGCGGACAGCAACGCACTGATCGACAACAGGATGGTGACCGCCAGTTCGAGCCTGCGCTCCCGGGGCGAGTTGGCGACCTGCTCCTCGCCGGTCGCCTCCTCGTCACGGATCTGCTCGATGGCGTGCTCACGGATCTCGGCTCCGACGTCCTCCATGCATGTCATCATCGCCGAATCGGGCGGCCCGCCCGATGATCCTGTGCCGGGTCAGCGGACCTCGTGGCCGTGGGCGGTCAGGGCCCAGATCACCACGGCGTCGATCGCCATCACCGAGATCGCCCAGAACGGGTAGGCGGGGATGAAGAAGAAGTTGGCGATGAGGCTGAGCGATGCGATCAGCACGCCGATGGCCCGTGCGGCGACGTTGCCGGTGAGCACGCCGAGGCCGGCGAGGAACACGACGATGCCGCTGCCCAACAGGATCCAGCCCCACGTGGTGAGGTCGAAGTACATGGCGCCTCGGTTCGCCCACACCACCCACTGGTCGTTGACCAGCGCGACGAGTCCGTAGAAGGCGTTGATGGTGCCGCCGAGCATCATCATGACGCCGGCGAATCCGATCCACCCGGTCCAGACGGATCGGGCGGGTTGGGGTGCGGGAACCAATTGGTTCGAACGCCGCGGCTGCTGGCCGTCGGTGGTGGCTCCGACCTCCGGGGTGAGGGTCTGCTGGCTCATGGTGACTCCTTCCGGCGGCGCTGGGGGCGTCGCGGTCGTGGGAGGAGGAGTTCGGGCGCAGTGCGACGAGATGAAGGATGAGCGACGGATTGCGGCGGACCCGGAGCGGCGTTGCGTGAACTGGTTGCGGCCCGGAACGCGACGCGGTGTCATGTCACGGTGCACCACCAACCGTCGCCGCAACCGCAACTCACCGACGACGTCATCGTGCTCCGGCCGTGGCGGTCGACGGACGCGTTGTGGCTCTGCGAGGTGTGCCAGGACCCGGACATCCAGCGGTGGACCCGCGTTCCGGTGCCGTACGCGATGAGTGACGCCACCTCGTTCATCGATGACCTCGCGCCAACGACGTGGCGCAACGGGACGGCCGCTCACTTCGCCGTCACCGACGCGGCGTCAGGTCGGGGTCTCGGGGCGGTGGGACTCGTCGCCGTCGACCGCGACGCGTCGTGTGCCGAGATCGGCTACTACCTGGCGTCATTCGAGCGTGGTCGCGGGGTGGCGACCCGGGCCGTCGTGTTGATCGCTGACTGGGCGCTGTCGGACCTGGGACTCGACCGGCTCGAGATCCACGTCGACCCGCGGAATACGCCGTCAGCGGCAGTGGCGGAGCGGTCCGGATTCCACGCGGAGCAGGTGCTCGCACAGGGGTCGGACCCCCGCGCCGAACGGCACGACACCGTCGTCTTCGTGCGGGTCGACTGAGCCTCGCAGCGCTCACACGCCTCGTTGCGTCAAGCGTTCACCCGTGGTTCACGTTCCCCTAGTCTGAGCGCATGTCGACGGACAGCGACGAGACTCCGACGAGTCCAGCGAGCCTGTCGATCACGCTGTGGTCGATCTGGTCGTGGTTCGTGTTCGGTGCGTGCGTGGTGATCTGGGTGCCCCTCATGCTCATCACGTTCCTGGTCACGCTGCCGTTCGACCGGGGTCGCTACTGGACGGGCTACCTGTACCGGAAGATGCCCGTGGCGCATCAGAAGCTCAACCCGCTGTGGACGTTCCACATCACCGGTGAGGTTCCGGAGAACCACCGCAACCCGTGGATCGTCGTGTCGAACCACGAGTCGTTCGTCGACATCCTCTTGATCTCGCACCTGCCGTTCGAGATGAAGTGGCTGTCGAAGCAGCAGATGTTCCGCATTCCGGTCGCCGGGTGGCTCATGTACCTCGCCGGTGACGTGCAGGTCGTGCGCGGTGACAAGTCGAGCGCCCAGAAGGCGATGGACGCCTGCAAGGTCAAGTTGGACCGCAAGGTCTCGGTGATGATCTTCCCGGAAGGCACCCGCGCCGTCGACGGTGAGCTCGGAGCCTTCAAGGACGGCGCGTTCCGGCTCGCGATCGAGACGCAGCTGCCGATCCTGCCGCTCGCCGTGAGCGGCACCAAGGAGGCACTGCGCAAGCACGACTGGCGCTTCGGCCGGGCTGACGCCGAGGTGCACGTGCTGCCGCCGATGCCGACCGAGGGGCTCACGATGGACGACCTCGAGTCGTTCAAGGCCTCGGTCCGCGATGCCATCGCCGAGCAGCTCGCGACCATGAAGTCGACGGCGAGTCGCTGACCGTCGAGCTCGACCCCACGAGCTCCCGAACCCGAGGAGGACGCTCGTGCAGCTCTATCCCGAAGTCCCTGATCGTCGCCGCTGGACGATCGCCCGTGACGTGGCGGTGGTGCTCGCCGTCGTGCTGTTCGCCTGGCTCGGCACCCGGGTGCACGACCGAGTGGCCTCGCTCGGCGTCCTCGCCGAGGGCGTGACGAGCGCCGGTAACGGCGTGCAACAGGGGTTCGACTCGGTGGCGCAGGCCGTCGACGGTGTTCCCGTGGTCGGCGATCGACTGTCCGGAGCGCTCACCCGGTCCGGTGAGGCCACCGGCGGCAACGTTGCGTCGCTCGGCGCCGACGGCGAGGCCGCGGTGCAGGACGCCGCACGACTCGCCGGGCTGTTGACGTTCGGGCTGCCCACGCTGTTGCTGGTGGGACTCACGGTTCCGGGGCGGGTGCGACAGGTGCGTGAGATGAGCCGGACCCGGACGCTCCTTGGTGGCGTGATGACCCCGGAACGCGAGCGCCTGCTGGCGATGCGAGCGGCGTTCGCGCTGCCCGTCGATGACCTGATGGAGTTCACCCCCGATCCGATCGGCGATCTCGAGGCCGGACGACACGATCGGCTCCTCGCGGCGCTCGCGGCCGAGGGCGGACTGGCCGCACCGGGGTCGACCTCAGATGGCTCGACGACCTAGGCGGGAACGATCCGCGACACGGTGCCGTCGAGTCCGACGGTGTAGAGCTCGCGGTCCGGACCCTGACCGATGGATGCCAGACCGCTGACCTCGGGTCCCAGGTCGACGGCTCGGAACCCGCCCTCGCCCGCGGGTTGCAGCCCCCGGAGGCGCGGGTCGCAGAAGTCGCCGAACACGTACGTCCCGACCAGGTCGGGGACGCGGCTGCCGCGGTACACGTACCCGCCGGTCACCGAACACCCCGGGGTGTGCTCGTAGACGTGGACCGGTTCGACGAACGGTCCGCTCGACGCCGTCCCGGGCGCCGGGTTGGCCTCGTCGAAGGGCTGGTCGCCCTCGAACAGGTCCCATCCGAGGTTCGCGCCGCGGCCGGTGCCGTCGGAGGCCTCGAGCAGGTTGATCTCCTCGATGCGGTTCTGCCCCACGTCGCCGATCCACAGGTCGCCGGTCTCGGCGTCGAAGCTGATCCGCCACGGATTGCGCAGGCCCGTGGCCCAGATGCCGGGGGCGCCGCCGTCGAGCGTGGGGTTGTCGTCGGGGAACCCGTCGCCGTCGGCATCGTTCACCCCGGCGGGATCCAGCCGGAGGATCTTTCCGAGCTGGGTTCCCGGGTCCTGTGCCCGCCCCTCCGGATCGCCGGCCGCCCCGCCGTCACCGAAGCCGGCGTACAGCATGCCGTCGGGCCCGACCCGCAGGGCGCCGCCGTTGTGGTTGGAGAAGGGCTGGGGAATCGCCACCAGTTCGCGCCGCGTCGAGGTGTCGGCGCGGAGCGAGCCGTCGGTCCCGCTGAGCTGGTAGGCGTCGATCCGGGAGTCGCCGTTCTCGGCCTCGGTGTAGCTGGCGTACAACTCGCGTCCGTCCCGGCTGACGGCGATGCCGAGCAGACCCCGTTCCGAGTCGGTGGAGCCGACCTGTTCGCTCAGGTCGATGACCGGCTCATCGGCCACTCGGAACCCGTCGCCGTCGGCGACCGCCTCGACGATGCGACCGCCCCGCTCGGCGACGAGCAGCGAGGTGCTGTCCGGTCGGGTCGTCAGGTCGATGGGCGAGTCGACCCCGAGTTGCAGGTCCTGCAGCGCCACCTGCGGCGTCCCGCTGCCGGCTGTCGTGGTGGTCGGCTCGCCCGTGTCGACCGAGGTGGTCGCGGCATCATCGGATGACGTGCTGCACCCCGCCACCACGCAGACGAGGAGGACGAGCACCGCGACCGAGGTGGCCCGGTGTCGACGCCCGATCACCGGTTCCTCCGGACGACGCCCTCCTGCACGGCCGAGGCGACCAACTGCCCCGACGCGTCGAACACCAGACCGCGTCCGAGGCCGCGGCCGCTCGACGAGCTCGGTGTGTCCTGTGCGAACAGCATCCACGCATCGGCCCGGAACGGCCGGTGGAACCACATGGCGTGATCGAGCGACGCCATGAAGATGTCACCGTCGACGAGCGTCTCGCCGTGGGGGAGCAGCGAGGTGTCGAGCAGCGTCATGTCGGACGCGTACGTGAGCACGCAGACCTGGAGCACCGGATCGTCGGGGAGCACGCCGTTCGCCTTGAGCCACACGTTCTGGAACGGCGGCAGATCACCCTCGCGGTCGAACGGGCCGTCCTCGCAGTAGCGGGTGTCGATCGGTCGGGGCCGGTCGACGAAGGCGCCGAGGACGTCCCGATGCTTCTCCATGCGCTCGTGGAAGTCGGGCAGCTCGTCGGGTCCGGGGAGCCCCTCGGGCATCGGGAACTGGTGGTCGAAACCGTCCTCGGGTGTCTGGAAGCTGGCCGAGAGCGTGAAGATCGACTGACCGTGCTGGATCGCCTTGACCCGACGGGTGCTGAAGGACCGACCGTCGCGGGTGCGGTCCACCTCGTAGATGATCGGCACGTTCGGGTCGCCGGGACGGAGGAAGTAGGCGTGCAGCGAGTGCACGGTCCGACTCGGCGTGTCCGGGTCGTCGCCCTCGTCGACGGTCCGGGCTGCGGCAACGAGCGCCTGTCCGGCGACCTGGCCGCCGAACACCCGCTGCCGGTCCTCGTCGGGGCTCAGCCCCCGGAAGATGTTGACCTCGATCGGTTCGAGATCGAGCAGGGTGATGAGGTCGTCGACGGCACGTTGATCCACGCCGCATTCTCCCCCGTCGAGGAGGGCGGTGTGGGTTCAGCGGTTCCGGCTCCGGTACGGTGGCATCCGTGAAGGCCTCGCCCAGCGCGCTCCTGGACCACGCCAAGTCGGCCGAGGGTCGCAAGCAGCTCCGCTACGCCGCCGTGTCCATCGTGTTCGTGCCGGTGGGTCAGGTGCTCATCCAGATCCTCGCCGCCACGGTGTTCAAGGGCAACGAGAACAACTTCACGTGGGCGTCGATCACCTCGGCCGCCATCCTGACGCTCCCGAACTTCTTCGCGAACCGGTACCTCGTCTGGAAGGTGAACTCGACGGATCGGCTCCGCACCCAGGTGCTGGTGTTCTGGGTCGCGGCCATGCTCGGCGTCACGTTCGCAACGGTGTTGACGTTCGTCGTCGAGGGCCAGGTCCACGGCAAGGTGTCGGGTGTCGTCGAGGCCATCTGCGTGTTCTTCGCCCAGCTCGTCGGATTCGGCATCGTGTGGGTCGGTCGCTACCTCATCCTCGACCGCTGGCTGTTCAAGGTCACGCACCACGGCGAGGAGCCGGATGACGACGACCTCGAGATGATGCATGGCGACCTGCCCATCTGATGGGCCGACGCTGATGGACCGGCACTGATGGATCCGGTGTTGCAGGCCGCCGCAGAAGCGGCTCGAGGATTCATGCCGCCCGACGAGGGCCTGGCGCTCCACGACGCCGGTGTGGCCGCCGCGGCCGCGGTGCCGGGCGCGCCGCTCCTCGAGGTCGGCTCGTACTGCGGCAAGTCGTCGGTGTACCTCGGCGCTGCGGCGCGAGCCGGTGACACGGTGCTCGTCGCCGTCGATCACCATCGTGGATCCGAGGAGAACCAGCCGGGTTGGGAGTGGCACGAACCGGACCTGGTCGACCCGGCGGTGGGTCGCATGGACACGCTGCCACTGTTCCGGCGCACCGTGTTCGAGGCGGGTCTCGAGGGCACCGTCGTGGCGCTCGTCGGCGACTCGCCCACGGTGGCTCGGTTCTGGACCACGCCGTGCGCGCTGGTGTTCATCGACGGTGGCCACGGCGAGGAGCCGGCCGACACCGACTTCCGGGTGTGGACGCCGCACGTGGCACCGGGTGGTTTCCTGGCGATCCACGACGTGTTCCCCGATCCGGCCGATGGCGGTCGGCCGCCGTACGAGCGGATCTACCTGCCGGCGGTGGAGTCGGGTCGGTTCGCCGAGGTGTCGGCGACCGGGTCGCTGCGCGTCCTACAGCGCGTCGTCTGAGTCGGGCTGCTCGCCGGGGCGGAGCCCTTCGCCGCTGCGCCGGGCCACGGACACCGGATCGAGTCCTGCGGCCGCCCGTTCCCGCCGCATCACGCGTGAACGCCACCACACGAACAGGCACATCGCGACCACCACGCCGCACACGATGAAGAACAACGACACCTGCAGCCAGCCGCCGGGGTCGTCGCGCGACTCGGGCTCCTCGCCGCAGTAGGGCGGGCGCACGATGTTGCCGGGCCCGCAGTCGGACCCCTGGATCTCCGGCGGGGTGTCGACGGCCAGTGTCGTCGGTGGCCGCAGCGGCGGAACGCTCAGCGTCGTCCCGCCGGCATCGGCTGCGGGTGCGGTCGTCGGCGGTGCGTCCTGGGCGCCGGCGAGCGCCGTCCACCCGAACGAGATCGTGATCGCCAGGAGCGGTCCGACGACGGCGAGTCGTGCCGTCACGGGGTGACGACCGTCAGGACGGTTCGACTGCATCGCTCTGCTGATGCGTGTCGATCACGGCGGGGAAGTGGTGTTCGTCCACGAACAGTCCGCTCGCCGGTGAGCCGCCGCTGATCGCGTCAGCCGCGAGGATCACGGCGGACGCGGTGTAGGTGGACTGCTCGCCACCGGGGAAGTGCACCTCGTCGGGCAACACGATGCCCGTCCAGTAGCGGTCCTCGGCGGTCCGCAGCCGCTGCGCCCAGCTGAACATCTCGATGGCGCGGTCCCGGTCGCCGACGAGCAGGTGCGCCATGGCGCACTCACACGTCTCGGCGGCGGTGATCCACGGACGGTCGGACACGCACCGGACACCCCAACCGTCGGTGACGAAGGCGTCGAAGCGGGCGTTCAGACGAGCCCGCCCCTCCTCGCCGGTGATGGCGCCGCCGAGGACCGGGTAGTACCAGTCCATTGCCCAGCGGTGCTTCGGGGCGAACGCGTCGGGTTCGTCACGGATCACCCGGGCCAGCTGCGCCGCGGAGAGCTCCCAGTCGGGTCGCTCGTGGCCGAGCTCGCCGGCGATCGCCACGGCGCACCGCAGGCTGTGACAGATGGAGGACGATCCGGTGAGCAGCGCGAAGCTCCACGGCGTGCCGTCCGCGTGGCGGGCCCAGAGGATCTCACCACGAGGCGTCTGGAGCTCGAGCACGAAGTCGATCGCGGCCTCGACCATCGGCCACATCGACTCGAGGGCGCCGCGGTCCCGGTGGATCAGCCAGTGGAACCAGACGCCGGCGGCCACGTAGGCACAGCAGTTGGCGTCGAGCTTGTCCTGTTCGACGCCATCGGCCACGTAGTACTGGTGCCACGAGCCGTCACTGCGCTGCGCCGACCGCAGCCACTCGAACCCGAGCTCCGCCTCGGCCCGATGGCCGCCCAGCATGAGCGCCATGAGCGCCTCGGTGTGATTCCAGGTGTCGGCGTGACCACCCGGGAACCACGGCACCATGCCGGACTCCAGCTGCCACTCGGCGATGGCGTCGACGGTCGCCTTCAGCTCCGCGCCGGTCACGATGCCGGCGACGTCGCGCAGGTGGTGCTCAGACACCGACGCGCTCCGACTCGGCCGTGGCCCGGGCACGTTCACCGGCCGGGGAACCCGGCTTGCGGGCGTACACGACGACGCTCTTGCCGAGCACCGGGTTCAGCACGCGCTCGGTCGTGCGCGTCAGCGCGGGAGCCTTGGCGATGTCCCAGACCAGGAGCTTGTGGTACGCCTGCACGAGGGGGTTCGAGTCGTTGGTCGGACCGACCAGACACCGCAGCCACCAGTACGGGGCGTGCAGCGCGTGTGCCCGATGCGAGCCCTCCGGGCTGAGTCCCGCGTCGGTGAGCCGCTGCCGGAGCAGGCCCTCGGTGTAGATGCGGACGTGGCCGCCCTGAGCGAGCGGCGCGTGGTACTCCGCCGACAGCGCCCAGCAGACCTTCTCGGGCAGCCACGACGGCACCGTTGCGGCGAGCACGCCACCCGGCTTCAGGACCCGGGCCAGTTCGGCCATGGCGCCGGTGTCGTTCGGGATGTGCTCGAAGACCTCGGAGCAGATGATGCGGTCGAAGGAGTCGTCGCGGAACGGCAGGTGCACGGCGTCGCCGTTGCCGCACGCGGCCCAGGACTCCTCGGGCGCCTCGCCGACATCCTGCATGGCCCAGAACAGATCACGCACGGGCGGCAGTTCGTCGAAGCCGTAGTCGAACGCGACCACGTTGGCGCCCCGCTTGAAGCACTCGAACGAGTGGCGGCCGGCACCGGCGCCCATGTCGAGCACGAGGTCGCCGGGGCGCATCCCGAGTCGCGTGTAGTCGACGGTCAGCACGTGGCGTCCCCCGTTCGTTCGGCCCGGACCTCGTCGATGAGCGCCCGGTAGTGCTCGACGGTCCGATCGGCGGTGTGGGCCCAGCTCCAGCGGTGGATCACCCGCTCGCGCCCCGCGGCACCGATGCGGGCGGCGGCCTCGGGATCCTGCAGGACACGGCGGATGCCGGTGGCGAGCGCCTCGGCATCGCCCGGCTCGACCGCGAAGCACGACTCACCGTCGGGACCGGCCACCTCGGGAATGGCCCCGCCGGTGGTGGCGACGAGCGGGCAGCTCGTGCTCATGGCCTCGATGGCCGGCAGCGAGAACCCCTCGTAGAGCGACGGCACGATGGCCGCGGCCGAGGTGTTGTAGAGCTCGACGATCCGCTCGTCCGAGACCCCCGAGACGAACTCGACGGCGTCGCCCAGGCCGAGCTGCTCGATCGTGCGCTGAGCCGCCGAGCCCTCCTTGAGACGGCCGACCATCACCAGCTTGAGCTTCGGGAACTCGGTGCGCAGTTTGGCGAGCGCCTCCAGCAGATAGCGCTGGCCCTTCATGGCGACGTCCGACGACGCCGTCGAGATGATCTGATTCGGATCACGCTCCAGGGTCGGGTCCGGGCGGAACAGGTCGGGATCGACGCCGACCGGCACGATGTGCAGGCGGTCCGGCGGCACCAGATGGTCTCGGCAGATGTCGGCGTACGACGACTGCGACACGGTGATCACACGACGCAGGCGCTTCGCCACACGGGTCTGCATCTTCGTGAACGCATACCAGCGGGCCTTCGACCACCGCTGACGCGACGATTCGGCGTGCTCCATCTCGAGGCGCCGGTCGACCGTGATCGGATGGTGGATGGTGCCGAGCACCGGCAGCCCGTCGCGCTCCATCATCAGCAGGCCGTAGCCCATGCACTGGTTGTCGTGGACCAGGTCGAACTCGTCGAGGCGCTGGTGGAGGTGCCCCCACGCCCGCATCGAGAAGGCGAGCGGTTCGGGGAACGTGCCCGACGAGAACGCCGTGACCTCGAGCCAGTCCCAGCGGTCCTTCAGTTCCCACAGGCCCGGCATCCGCATGGGGAAGTAGTCGTTGTAGATGTCGAGGCTGGGCAGTTCGACGAGCGGGACCGACTCGTCGAGCACGGGGTACGGCTGGCCGGACAGGACCTCGACGTGGTGACCGGACCGGCTCAGCGCGCGGGCCAGATGGCGCACGTAGACGCCCTGGCCGCCGACGTGCGGCTTGCCTCGATAGGTCAGCAGGGCGATACGCAGCGGATCGTCCGGACCGGGGAGCGGTCGAGCGGAGGCACCTGCTGGCGTTCCGCGGGAATCCGGGCCGTCACGCATGGGGGTCAAGCTTCGTCGTCGGCCCCGTGGACGGTCAAGTAGGGCTCAGTTCAGGGCCCGGTTCTCCCCGAGTGGCGGGGATTCCCGCCGCCGCAGCAGCTCGGCGGTCAGCAGCGCCAGTGCGGTCCCGCCCGCCAGGAACAGGGCCGGCACGTCGCCGAAGCGCTGGGCGGGGGTGGTGCCGGTCAGACGGTCGATCGTGGCGGTCAGGACCGCCGTCTCGCCGATCGACGTGCGTTGTTCGAGTGTGCCCCGGGGGTCGACCACCGCCGAGAATCCCGTCGGAGCGGCCTGGATGAGCCAGCGGCCGGACTCGGTGGCCCGCAGTTGCGACTGTGCCACCTGCTGGGTCTGGACCTGGGTCAGCCAGTAGCTGGACCCATTGGTCGGATTGGCCACCAGCTCGCCCCCGGCGCGCACCCCCTCGCGGACCCGCCTCGGGAAGAACACCTCCCAGCTGATCGCCACCGCCACCGGACCCGCGCTCGTGGGCACCATCGCCGTGCCCGTGCCGGGCACCTGGTCGCGGGGCGGGAGCGTGTCCCCGGCGAGCGGTTCGATGAGCGGCCGGAGCGGCACGTACTCCCCGAACGGCACCCGTCGTTCCTTGTCGAAGCGGCCGGTGAACGAACCGTCGGGGTTCACGACGACCACGTAGTTCACGAACTCCGTGGGACTCACACCCTCGACGACGCCGACGAGGATCGGCGCCTGCACCCGTGCCGCCTCACGCCGCAGACGTTGCGCCCACGGGTGCGACTCGATCGGGCCCTCGACGTTCACCACGTTCTCGGGCCAGATCACCAGGTCGACCGAGCCGGGCGGGATCGTCGCGCTCGCCGCCAGGTGGCGGTCGAGCACCGGCTCGGTGTCGGCCTCGCTGAATCGGGTGCCCTGCGGTCCGCCGCCCTGGACCGCCGCGACGCGCACCTGTCCGGACGGCGACCCGAGCGGGACGACGAGTCCGATCGCCGCGAGCCCGACGCCGGCGAGCAACAGGGTGAGCGGGCGTCGCCAGTTGCCCTGAACCGCCAGGAACAGCGCAGAGCCGAGTGCCGCGACGACGCCGCCGAGCAGCAGCGGTCCGCCGAGTGCGGCGATCGGCCGGAGCGGCGCCTCGGCCTGCGTGATGGCCAGGGTCGACAGCGGTGCGCCACCGAACGGCGCGTGCCAGTGGAACCACTCGAAGATGACCAGCAGCGCCGGGAGGAGCACGACCCGACGTTCGTCGCGGCTCGACGCGAGCCCGACGAGCCCGATCAACGGCCCCCACGCGAGGAGTGTCGCAGCCACGTAGCCGGGTGCCGTGAGGTCCCACATCCACAGCGTCGAGGGGGCGAACCACGCCACGCCGACGAGCCAGCTGAGCGCGAACCGAGCTCGGCCCGGCTGGTCACCGAGCACCCACAGCCACAGGGCGATGCCGGTGATCGCGAGCGGCCACCACCCCCACGGCGGCATCGAGGCGCACAGCATCAGGCCGGCTCCGAGGGCCGCGACGACGCTCACACCTCGACGACGCACGCCTGCATCATCGCACCGGGTGGCGCTCCGGGCGTTCCACTCCGGCGCGCCGTGCGAGCGCGACCGGATCGGTAGGGTGTCGCCGTGCGTGGACCGAGGCGAGTGGTGGTGTCGGTGATGGTGGTGGGCGTTGCGCTCGGCGTGGCCGCGTGCGGTGGTGGCACGGAGTCCTCCGGGCCGCCGGTGACCGGGATCGCGGCCGAGGGTCAGCAACTGTTCCGCTCCAACGGATGTTCGGGATGCCACTCCGTCGACGGCTCCGACGGTGCCGGACCGACGCTCAGCGGGGTCGCCGGATCGCAGGTGAAGCTCGCCGACGGCTCGACCGTCACTGCCGATGACGCCTACCTGCGCGAGTCGATCGTGAACCCCACGGCCAAGCGCGTCGACGGGTACTCCATCACGATGCCGAAGCGCGAACTGACCGACGCCCAGGTCGACGCGCTCATCGCCTACATCACGGCCCTGCCCCCGGAGAGCTGAGGGGCTGCAGCTCAGCCGAGCGGCGTGGCGAGCAGGTCCCGAGCCGCCCGACGCCCCTGGGTGATGCACGCCGGGATCCCCAGACCCCGGTAGGCGGCGCCGGTGACCCGGACCTGCGGCAGATCACGTGCCAGCGCCTGTTCGATGCGGTCGACCCGGTCGAGGTGCCCCACGTGGTACTGGGCGAAGCCGCGCGGCCACGGCGAGACGCGGATCGTCACGGGCGGTGCGTCGATGCCCATCGTCGTGCGCAGGTCGGCGAGCAGTCGCCGCGCCACGTCGTCGTCGTCGAGCTGCTCCACCCGGCGGTCGCCGGAGTGGCCGGCCGAGACCCGCAGGATCACGTGTCGGCCGTCGTCCCAGTGCGCCCACTTGCTCGAGCCCCACGACGCAGCCGTGAGGAACAGGCCGGCATCACGGGGAACCAGGAAGCCGGAGCCGTCGAGCGGCCCCGGTACGTCGTCGCGTCGGAACACGAACGTCACCAGCGTGACCGACGTGTACTCGATGCGGCCGAGGTCCTCGGCGGCGTCCGGGCACGTCGGCTCGATGAGGCTCGCCGCGACGTCCGCCGGTACCGCCAGCACGACCCCACGCGCGCTGAACGTCCGGGCCGCGGTGACGACGACCGTCGAGCCGTCGTCCTCGGATCGCAGCTCGCGCACCTCGGCCTCGGTCACGAGCACCGCACCGCGCTCGCGCAGCGCGTCGACGAGCGCGTCGATGAGTGTGCCGGTGCCGCCCCGGAGGCCGTGGAACACCGGTCCGGTTGCCGCGGTTGCGGCGCGTCGGTCGCGCAGCGTGCGCACCAGACTCCCACCGGTGTGCGCGGCCTCGGCCAGCTGCGGCGTGACGGCGTCCAGGCTCAGCCGGTCGACGTCACCGGCGTTGATCCCACCGATCAGCGGACCGACCAGGTGGTCGACGAGTTCCCGGTCGAAGTGATCCGTCAGGTAGGCCCCGATCGCCACGTCCTCGGTGGGTCCGGGATCGGTCCGGTCGACCTCGCGTCGCACGGCGTCGACGGACCTGTCCGAGAGGATCCCGGTGCCCGCCAGATCATCGGCGTCGATCGGGACGCCCAGCACGTGTTGTTCGGGCAGGGGGCGCAGCTCACCGTCGATCCACACCCGGGCGCGTCCCGTGGCCGGTTCCACGAGGTCGGCATCCAGTCCGAGCTCCCGGCACAGCTCGACGGCGCCCGGCGCCCGTGCCAGGAAGGCATCCGCGCCCTCATCGATCGGTACCTCGCCGTCGGTCAGGGACAACGCCGAGGTGCGGATCCTGCCGCCGAAGCGGTCGCCCGCCTCGAGCACGGCGACGGTCGCACCCCCCAGAACGGCCGCCCACGCCGCTGCCAGACCGCTGATCCCGCCGCCGACGACGACCAGATCGACGTGAGTCGCATGGTCCACCGGGTCGCGTCCCGTCACGGGGTCAGGTCGACCACACGTCGGGCGAGTGCCGACATCACGGCCGGGTCGTCGTTCACCACGTCGGTCCGTGCGAACGCGAGACCGAGGTCGGCGGCGATCGCCGCGGCCTCGATGTCGAGGTCGAACAGGACCTCGAGGTGATCCGAGGTGAACCCCTGGGGCACCACGAGGATGCCCTCGGCGGCCCCGGTGCCGGCCAGGTCGCGGATGATCTCGAGGATGTCGGGCCCGCGCCACGGTTCGGGCGTGCGGCCGGCGGACTGCCAGCCGAGGCTCCATCCGGACCACTGCTCGAGTCCGGCGGCCTCGGCGATCGCCGCGGCGGAGTCGCGGAGCTGGTCGGGATACGGGTCGCCCTCGAGCACCCGCTCGGGCAGCGAGTGCGCAGTGAACACCACCTTCGTGTGTTCCGGGAGCGTGGCGAGCCGTTCGGTCACCGACGCGGCCTGGTGCGCGACGAACTCGGGCGTCAGGTGCCAGTCGTCGACGCCGCTGAACCCGATGCCGAGTTCGGCGGCGGCGTCCGCGGCGCGGCCGTGGTACTGCCCGACGCTGAATCCCGAGTAGTGCGGTGCGAGCACCAGCCCGACGATGTGGTCGACACCGACCTCCGCGAGCGCCCGGACACCGTCCTCGACGAACGGGGCGGCGTGCTTCTGGCCCAGGCCGACGACGTACCGACCCGGTGCGAGCTCGTCGAGGGCGCCACGGATCGCCTCGACCTGTGCCGCGGTGCGTTGCGCGAGCGGCGAGATGCCGCCGATCGCGTCGTACCGACCGATGAGTTCCGCGAGCAGTTCCTCGGTCGGCGGTCGTCCTCGTCGGATGTGGGTGTAGTAGGCCTCGATGTCGTCGGGGGACGCCGGGGTGCCGTACGCCATCACCAGCACACCGGTGCGGGGCGTGGATGGTTCGTTGCTCACAGTTCCTCGCTCATGGTCACTGGTCCTCTGCGGTGGCGTCGATCGGGTCGCTCCGGTGGGCGTGGACGAGCTCGACGACACGCTCCAAGGTGGCCGGATCGGTCTCGGGCAGGACGCCGTGCCCCAGATTGAACACGTGGCGGGTGCCGCCACCTCGTCGCAGGACGTCGAGGACCGCCGGTTCGGTGGCCTCCCAGCCGGTGGCCACGATCGCGGGATCGAGGTTGCCCTGCAGCACCGTGCCGTCGGGGACGCGGGTCCGGGCGACGTCGAGTGGTGTGCGCCAGTCGACACCGACGACCTCGGCGCCGGCGCCGGCCATGAGTCCGAGCAGTTCGCCGGTGGACACGCCGAAGTGGATGCGGGGGACCCCGAGCTCGGCCGCCGCGGTGAGGACCTTGGTGCTCGCCGGGAGCACGAAGCGCTCGTAGTCCGACGGCGTCAGCGCGCCCGCCCACGAGTCGAAGAGCTGCACGGCGGAGGCCCCGGCGGCGACCTGCGAGCGGAGCGACGCGATGGCCAGGTCGGCGAGTCGGTCCATCAGGTCGAACCAGAGCCGCTCGTCGGTGTGCATCAGCGCCTTCGTGGTCACCCACGTGCGCGTCGGGCGCCCCTCGATCAGGTAGCTCGCCACCGTGAACGGCGCGCCGGCGAACGCGATCAGCGGGATGGGCAGCTCGCGGACCAGCGCCCGGACGGTCTCGATCACGTACGGGGTGTCGACGTCGGGTTCGAGCGGTCGCAGACGGTCGAGGTCGCGCCGGTCGCGGAAGGGTTGCTCGACGACCGGCCCGACGCCGGGGGCGATGTCGACGCCGAATCCGATGGCGTGCACCGGCGTGACGATGTCCGAGTAGAGGATCGCGGCGTCGACGCCGTACCGGCGCACCGGCTGCAGCGTGATCTCGCAGGCGAGCTCGGGTTGGGCGATGGCCTCGAGGATGCTGCCGGTGCCGCGGACCGCCCGGTACTCGGGGAGTGAGCGACCCGCCTGCCGCATGAACCACACGGGGGTGTGCTCAGCGGTCTCGCCGCGGCACGTCCGGATGAACGGGGAGTCGTCGTGGGCATCCGGCACGGACGGAACGTACTCCGCGGCCCTACGGTTGGGCCATGCGCCGATCCATCGACGACGACGTCGTTCCCGAGGCCCCGACCGACGATCCCGCCCCCGAGGTCTGCTGGGCGGTGGGGATCAGCGACGACTACACCGACGCCGAACCCCGGGTGCAGCTGATGGTCGAGGAGCAGGGCGCCGCCGGCGCCGGACTGGTGCTGCACCTCGACGCCGAGCGGGCCCGCCGTCTCCGGCTGGCACTGGCCTCGGCACTCGGGGAGATCGGGGCGGATCGAGGCCGATAGAGTGGACGACTCCCCGGACCGCTCCAGGAACGACGTTGGCCGACCATCCCGAACTGACCGCTGAGCAGCGCTACATCGACGACGCGTACGAGTGCCTCGAACGCACCCGCGCCGCGGTCGGCGAGATGCGGGCGCAGTACGAGGGTGGTCCCGGCGGCACGTTCCAGCACCGGTACGAGCGTGACGTGGTCGCCGACCGCGTGGAGAACCGCCTGGCGCAGCTCGACATCGGGGACCAGTCGCTCGTGTTCGGCCGGATCGACTCGGAGCCCGACGCGGAGCAGCCGGACGGCGAGTCGTTCCACATCGGACGCATCGCCGTGTCGAACGAGGCGCGTGATCCGGTCGTCGTCGACTGGCGGGCGCCGATCGCCGAGTCCTTCTACCGGGCGACGGGTCGGGAACCGATGGGACTCCGGCGCCGTCGCCACTTCGCGACCCGCGGTCGCACGCTGCTCGGCATCGACGACGAGCTCTTCGGTTCGGCCGCGGCGTCGCTCGACTCGGGTGAGGTGCAGGGTCAGGGCGCGCTGATCGCAGCGCTCACCGAGGCCCGAACCGGTCGGCTCTCCGACATCGTCGCGACGATCCAGGGTGAACAGGACGTGATCATCCGCTCGCCGCTCGCCGGCGTGCTCGTCGTGCAGGGTGGCCCCGGGACGGGCAAGACCGTCGTGGCGCTCCACCGCGCCGCCTACCTGCTCTACTCGCACCGCTTCCCGCTCGAGGGGCAGGGCGTGCTCGTGGTCGGTCCGAACCGCGTGTTCCTCAGCTACATCGAGCAGGTGCTGCCGTCGCTCGGCGAGGCGGGCATCGACATCGCGGTGCTGGCCGACCTGGTGCCCGGCGTCCGGGCGACGGGTTGGGATGACGAGGCCACGGCGCGGGTGAAGGGCGACCTGCGCATGATCGAGGTGATCGCCCAGGCGGTGCGCGATCGCGAGCGACCGCTCCGCGAGACACTTCGGGTGCCCTACGGCGTGCAGCACCTGACGTTGTCGGTCGACGACTCCGCCGCGATCGTCCGGGACACGCGCCGCCGGTTCCGGACCCACAACGCCGGTCGTCGGCATCTCGAGCAGCAGTTCTTCGACCGCCTCGCCGCATCGTCACGCACCGGTGACAGCGCGCAGGTGGTGCGCGAACGCTGTCGCCGCGACCCGCTGGTCCGTGAGGCGCTCGAGCGCATGTGGCCGGTGCTCACGCCGACCGAGCTGCTCAACGACCTCTACGGCTCACCCGGGTTGCTGCGCATCGCGTGTCAGCGGCACCTCCGGCGCGACGAGTGGGAGCTGCTGGCGCGACCCCGTCGACCCGTCGCGGCCGAGGTGGTCCACACCCATCACGACGTGCCGCTGCTCGACGAGGCGCTCGAGCGGTTGGGACCCCGGCCGGCACACCGGGACGACGACGTCGTGCGCACCTACGGCCACATCGTGGTCGACGAGGCGCAGGACCTGTCGCCGATGCAGCTGCGCATGCTCGACCGGCGGTCGCTCAACGGGTCCATGACCGTCGTCGGCGACATCGCGCAGGCGACCGGTGCGTGGGCGCACGACGACTGGACGTCGGTGCTCGAGCACCTGCCGAACCGGCGGCCACCGCAGTGGGCGGAACTCACCATCGGCTACCGCGTTCCGGGGCCGATCATGGATCTCGCGGCGCGGGTGCTGCAGCTCGCCGCTCCCGGACTGGCCCCGCCCACCTCGATCCGACGGATCGGTGATCCGCCCCGGATCGTCGCCACCTCGGACGAGCGGGCCGACGAGTCGCTCGTCGAGCTGGTGCGCTCTGAACTCGAGGCCGTCGGAGCGGGCAACCTCGCAGTGGTCGTGCCGCGTTCGGCGATCGAGCGGGTGGAGCGCGCCCTCACCGCGGCGGACGTGCCGCACGGCCGGGCCACCCGACAGGGTCTCGACCGCCAGGTGACCGTCGTGCCGATCTCGTTGGTCAAGGGCCTGGAGCTCGACGCGGTCCTCGTGGTGGAGCCCGCGGCGATCCTCGACGAGGAGGCACGCGGCGCGCAGTCGCTCTACGTGGCACTCACCCGGTCGACGAAGCGGCTGTCGATCCTGCACGCCCGGCCGCTCCCGGCGGTGCTGGTCGGTGACGGCGTGGCGTCGTCGGGCCCGCCGTCCGGATCAGGCGGTGACGAGGATGCGTTCGGAGGCGAACGAGCCGATGCCGACGTGGCGTCCCTCGATCTCGACCGTGGCCGTCCCGTCGGGTGACAGCGCGGTCAGCACGCCGACGCGGCCCGGCAGGAGCTCGTTGGACTCGAGGAAGTCGAGCAGCCCGGGAGTGAACTCGAGCTCCTCGGGGATCCGGCTGACCGTGAAGCTCGCCCCCACCTGCAGCGACGCGAGGGAGCGGGTCGCCGGCGCCGTATAGCCGGCACCGGGAATCGGGTTCCCGTGCGGGCAGGTGGTGGGGTCGCCGAGGATCCGGGTGAGCGCACCCTCGACCTGCTCCGAGATCACGTGCTCCCACTTGCCGGCCTCGGTGTGGGCGTCGGCCCAGGAGAGACCGAGGACGTCGGTGAGGAACCGTTCGGCGAGCCGGTGGCGCCGGACGACCTGCTCGGCGAGCGCCAGCCCCGAGTCGGTGAGTTCGATGCGATCGCCGACCGTGATGAGTCCGTCGCTGTCGAGGCGGCGGATCATCTCGGAGACCGCCGGCCGCGAGACCTCGAGGCGTTCTGCGATCCGCGCCTGGATGACGTCGATCTCGTCCTCGTCGAGCTCCCAGATGGCCTCGCAGTACTCCTCCGCGGCCGGGTGGAACTCGCCCTTGCGGCCCGCTGCGGTGCTCATGGCGCCACAGCCTAGGCGCGGTTCGGCCTCCGTCGGCAGGGGTCTGCTCCGCTACCGTCGACGCCATGGACGACAGGAATCGACGGTTCGAGGGCAAGGTCGTGTTCGTCTCGGGTGTGGCCCGGGGTCAGGGTCGCAACCACGCGATCCGGTTCGCGCAGGAGGGCGCTCACATCATCGGGTTCGACCTGTGTCACGACCTCGAGCACGCGCCGTACCCGCTGGCCACCGAGGAGGACCTGGCCGAGACCGTCCGGCTGGTCGAGGCGGCCGGCGGCGCCATGCATGCCGAGGTCGCCGACGTACGCGACTGGGACGCCGTCAAACGGGTCTCGAAGGCGGGCCTCGAACGTTTCGGCCGGATCGACGTCGTGCTCGCGAACGCCGGAACGTACGCGCCGATGCCGGTGCAGTTCGTGGGCGTCGACAGCTGGAACGAGACGATCGACATCAACCTCAACGGCGTGTTCCTGACCGTGAAGGCGGGCATCCGGGCCATGGTCGAGCGCAACGAGGGTGGCGCGGTCGTCATCACGTCGTCGACGGCGGGCCTGAAGGGCTTCTACGGCGCGCCGGCGTACAACGCGGCCAAGCACGGCGTCGTGGGGCTCATGCGCTCCCTCGCGCTGGAACTGGCGCCCAACCAGATCCGGGTCAACAGCGTGCACCCCACGTCGGTCGGCACGCCGATGATCCTCAATGAGGTGTTCCCGAAGCTGGTGCGCATGGACCTGCCGGACCCGGGTGTCGACGACGCCGCCGAGTTCCTGCGGACCATGCAGCCGATGGACGTTCCGTGGATCGACCCCGACGACGTGAGCAACGCCGTGCTCTTCCTGTCGTCCGAGGAGGCCCGGTACATCACCGGCACCACGCTGGCCGTCGACGCGGGCGCGCTGCAGAAGTAGCGCCTCGGCGTGGTTGACTCTCCTCGTGCGACGTCACCTGATCATCCCGGCCGTCTGTGTGGCGTTGTTCGCCGTGGCGGGCTGCGGCACGCCGACCGAGGACACCGCGGTGGGTCCGGCGGGTCCGACGGAACCGGTGGGTGACGGCGCCGGGACGCCCACGACCTCCACCACGCTCCCCGGACCGATCGAGGGTGTCGATCTCGCCGGCATCCGGATGGACGACCTGACGGGAGGCGGCGAGGTGCAGCTCGCCGATGCGCTCGACGCGCCGCCGGGGACCCCCGTGCTGGCCTTCTTCTGGGCGCCGTTCTGTTCGTCGTGTCGGGCCGAGGCGCCGATGCTCGACCAGCTCGCCCGTGAGGCCCCCGATGGCCTCCGGGTCGTCGGCATCGGAGCGCTCGACGACCTGAACGAGGCACGAGCGTTCCGGACCGACACCGCGGTCCGCAGCTTCCCGCTCCTCTGGGCCGAGTCGACCGACTCGTGGTCGGCCTTCGGTGTGCCGGCGCAGCCGTACCTGGTGCTGATCGAGGACGGGAAGGTCACGCAGCGCTGGCCCGGTGGCGCATCGCCCGAGGACATCGCTGCCGCCGTGTCCGCCTGATCGCTACGCTCAGG
>CAJBIS010000377.1 GCA_903953195.1 uncultured Actinomycetes bacterium | reverse complement strand
GAGCTCGTGCTCGAGCGCATGGGCGCACTCGCCGCGTGATCCGTCTCGCCGAGCACCTGCGCCCACCGCACCCCTGACATGTTCCGCCTCGCCCTCCGCAACCTCGTCGCCTATGCACCGCGGTTCATCGCCACCGCGCTGGCGGTGATCATCGGCATCGGATTCCTGTCGGCCGGCCTCATGCTCACCGGTGCCATGAAGAACGCACTCACCGGGTCGGTCGACGCGCAGTACGCGAACGTCGACCTGGCGGTCACGCCGAACTCCGGCATCGAGCAGCTCAGCACCGGGATCTCGCCGGCCGAACTCGCCACGATCCGTGCCACGCCGGGGGTCGAGGCCGCCGCCGGCGAACTGGCGCAGGGCGTGCGGGTCCTCGACGCCGACGGCGACGCCCGGACGTCACGGACGCAGGGCCGGGCGTGGATCAGCGACGAGCAGTTGAGCCGCGTGCGGGTCGAGGCGGGCCGCGCCCCCGAGTCGGACCGAGAGGTGGCCGTCGACGCCGGAACTGCGAGCGATCTGGACCTCCAGGTCGGCGACACCCTCGTGCTGGCCACACCCTCGGGCCGGTTGGAGCGCGAGGTCGTCGGCGTCACGACCTTCGGTGACCGAGACGCGGTCGACGACGGCGGCACGATCTCGTTCACCGTCGACGATGCGCTCGACGTGCTCGGTGCCGGTGGGTCCGGCTTCGCCGAGGTGCTCGTGCGGACCGCGGGCGACACGGACGCGGTGCGCGACGCGCTGCGGGCGGAACTTCCGGTGACGCTCGACGTCGTGACGGGTGCCGACCTCCGAGCGTCGAAACAGGCGCTGACGGTCGGCATCGTCGACCTGTTGCGACCGGTGTTGAACGGGTTCGCGTGGGTCGCGCTGTTCGTCGCCGGCTTCGTGATCTTCAACACCTTCTCGGTCGTCGTGACCCAGCGCACGCGCGAACTCGCCCTGGTGCGCGCCGTCGGCGGCACTCCCGGTCAGGTGCGCCGGTCGATGCTGTTCGAGGGCGTCGCCGTCGGCCTGATCGCCAGCCTCATGGGCATCGCGGTCGGTGCGCTGCTGAGCATCGGCGTCACCCGACTGCTCGGCGTGTTCGGCGTGAAGCTCCCGGGCGCCGGCGTCTCGATCACCCCGCTGCTCATCGTGGGCTGCACCCTCGCCGGCACCGTCGTCACCGCGATCTCCGTGATGGTGCCGGCGTTCCGAGCCGGCCGGACCCGCCCCGTCGAGGCGATGCGGGAGGTTGCCGTCGATCGCTCCGGCTCGTCGACGGTGCGGGCCGTCATCGGCGGTGCCGCGCTCGCCATCGGACTCGTGACGCTCCTCGGGGTGCGGTTCGGCGCCGCACCGGCCTGGGCGCTCGCACCCGGCGCGCTCCTCCTGTTCATCGGTGTCCTGGTCGGCGGACCGCTACTCGCCCGGGCGTTCGCCCGGGTGCTCACCCCGCCGCTGCAGCGAATCGGTCTGTCCAGTCGTCTCGCGGCCGACAACTCGGTGCGCAACCCGCGTCGCACCGCCACCACCGCCAACGCCCTGGTGATCGGGCTGTTCCTGGTCACGGTCGTCACGACCTCCGGTGAGGCGTTCAAGTCGTGGGCCGTGGGCGAGCTCGACAAGCTCTCGGCGTCCGACTTCATCGTCGGCAGCTCGGGTGCGCCCATCAGCCCCGAGCTCCTCGGCGACATCGAGGGCACCGCCGGTGTCCGACAGAGCGCGCCGGTGCGCACGGCGGCGGTCACGGGCACCGACGGTCTGACCAGCGTGCTGTCGGGGGCCGACGTGGTGCGCCTGCAGCAGACCACCGGTCTCGAGGTGGCCCAGGGATCGCTCGACGACGTCGCCGCCGGCCGTGGCGCCGCCGTCATCGACGTGGCCGGGCTGATCGGTGGCGGTGGGACGACCACGGGGCCCGGCGGCGGCCCCGGAACGATCGAGTCGACCGGACCGACGGTCGGCAGCACCATCGAGATCGCGGCGCCGGACGGCACGCGGCGGTCGATCCCGGTCGCCGCGACCCTGACCGCCCGACTCGACTCGCTCGCACTCGGCGTGCTGGTGAACGAGGCGACGTTCACCGAACTCGCCGGCGACCAACCGGTCAACCAGGTGTTCATCCGCACCGAACCGGGTGCCGCCGAGCAGGTCGGTCTGCGGCTCGACGACCTGACGCGCGACTACACGGGCATCGAGGTCGTGCCCGGGAACTTCCTCGGGCAGGTCGTCGGCCAGATCCTCGACTTCCTGATCGGCGCCGTGAACGCCCTGCTCGGGATCAGCGTGCTGATCGCACTCGTCGGCATCGTCAACACGATGACGCTGAGCGTGTTCGAGCGACGCGCCGAGCTCGGTATGGTGCGGGCCCTCGGCATGACCCGACAGCAGGTGTCCCGCATGATCCGGGTCGAGGCCGCACTGATCGGTCTGCTCGGGACGATCGTCGGCGTCGGGTGCGGACTGCTCGTCGGCTGGGTGATCGTCGGCACGATCAGCAACGGGTCCGTGCCGCTCGCGCTCAACTGGGCCCGGCTCGGGCTGATCATCGCCGTCGGCCTGCTCGCCGGCGTGCTCGCCGCGGTGTTCCCCGCCCGACGCGCCGTCCGCGTCGACATGCTCGAGGCGATGCGCTCCGCCTGAGCGGAATCACCTCGCACAACCGGCCGGAACCTGCTCAGCCGGGGGTGAGCGACACGTTCACCGTGTCCGCCGCCCAGTCGAAGACCGAGCCGCGACGCACCGCCGAGTTGCGGCCGGCGGCCGACGTGACCCGGAACTCGACCCGGGCGGCATCCGGGGTGAACTCGGCGACGGCACTCCCCCGTCGGGCCAGGTCCACATACCGGAAACCCGGCCTGAGTTGCTTGGCGGCGTCACCGAGGGCGCGGGCGGCGTCGTAGCCGATGGCGTCGGGGCCGGTCGACGAGATGGACCCGCACACGAACTCCTGGGCGACCACCGGGCTGCGGGGGTCGTCGTAGTCCGCCCGGAGCGGCGCCTGCCAGAACGAGTGGATGTCACCGGTCAGGAACGCCACGTTGGCGACGCGCTCGTCGGCGAGGAAGTTGAGCACCTGATCGCGTTCCCACAGGAACCCGTCCCATGAATCGGTGTTGAGGTAGATGCCGTTGTGCTCCGGCAGGCCCGGCTCCAGCGCCCGGAGCGACGGCTCGTCCAAGTCCAGGATCCGAGTGGGGGCGACCATCACCTGGTTGCCGATCACCTTCCACCGGACACCGTCCTGTTGCGCCGCGCCGAGCCCGTCGAGGTACCACGCCCGCTGGGCATCGCCCAGGATCGACCGGCCGGGTCGGTAGATCTCGGCGGTTGCGCCACCGGGCACCACGAAGCCGCCCAGACCCAGGCTGTCATCAGCGGGTGGGTCGCGATACTGACGGGTGTCGCCGAGCGTCAGGTCCGCCAGGTCACCGAACCGCACGCGTCGGTAGATCCGGGTCCCCTCGATCGGCCACACCGGCTGGTACTCGAACCACGCCCGGTACGCCGCCGCGGCCCGGGCCGGATCGGCCTCGTTGCTCCCGCGTGAGCAGTTGTTCACGAACTCGTGGTCGTCCCAGATGGGTGCGAACGCGTGCGCCGCATGCGCCGCCCGGAGGTCGGCGTCGGACCGGTAGAGCCGGTACTTGGCGCGGTAGCCGTCGAGCGTGTCGGCGGTGCCGATCGGGTCGGGACGGACGCCGGCCCGACCACCGCTCTCGTAGATGTAGTCGCCGAGGTGCAGCACCGCGTCGAGGTCGGTGGCCGCCAGATCGCGCCACGCCGGGTAGAAGCCCGAGCTGAAGTTCTGACAGCTGGCGACGCCGAGGCGCACCGACGCCGGCGTCGTGCCCGGTGCCGCAGGGGTCCGAGTGCGACCCACCGGGGACACCTCGGAACCCAGTCGGAAGCGGTACCAGTAGGTCCCACCGGGGGCGAGCCCCTCGGCGAGCGCCTTCGCCGTGCCGTCACCATCGGGAGATGCCGCAACCGTCCCGGCGGACACGATGCCGGCGAACCCCGGGTCGGCCGCGACCTCCCAGACCAGGTCGACGGCGCTCACCGCGCCCGGGACGCATCGGGTCCACAGCACGGCGGCATCGGGAGCGTGCACGCCGGAGGCCACACCGCAGTCCCACACCGCATCGACGAAGGGGATGCCGTCCGGGGCCGCAGGTGTCGCGCACGCCGCGAGGAACCGCGACGACGCCACCCCAGCGGCGCCGACAGCGCCCCACTGCAAGAACCTCCGCCTGTCCACAGCCCCCGCCATCGGTTCAGGGTACGACACGGCGCGACAGGATTGCACCTGCCGCGAACACCACCGCCATGAGCGCGCCGACCGCCACGAAGAGTGCTTCTGCGCTCGTCGCCGCGTAGACGATCGGCGCGAGCAGCGCTGCGGAGCCGGCACCGACCTGGTTGACCGCATACGCCAGCCCCTGTCCGGCGGCGACCTCGTCGCCGTCACAGGCGTCGAGCATCGCCGCCTGCACCGCCGGGTTCGCAACGGCCTGCGGGACGCCCTCCATGATGGCGAGCGCGGTGATCAGCAACGGCACGGTCAGCAACCCGTAGCCGACCGTCATCGGGATCACGAGGCACAGCGCGATCGTCGCGACGCGCACGGCGCCGAAGCGATCCGCGAGCCGACCACCCCAGGTCGCCAGCACGATGATCGGGACCGCGTACAACGACAGGCCGACGCCGATGAGCAGCGTGCTCGCCCCACGGTCGGTCAGGTAGCGCGACCAGATCGCGTCGTACACGCCGACCGGCAGGAACAACGCCAGCGACAACAACGCCGCACCGGCCACACGCGGTCGGCGCAGCATCGCCAGCGACGCCAGTCGCGACCGGGCCTCGGTCGACTCGTCCAGGCGCGGCAGCCGCACCCGGGCCATCACGACGGCGAACACCACGCCGATCGCCGCAACCAGGAGGAACGGCGTCTGCAGTGTGATCCCCGACAGGCCCGCGCCGATGACCGGGCCCATCAGGAAACCAGCGAGCTCGGCGCTCGTCAGCATGCCCAGACGTCGCCCCGCCTCGAGCGGATCGCCGGCGGTCACGACCTTGCGGGCCGCGGGAATGAACACCCCGGCGGCGAGCCCCTCGACCGATCGGGCCCCGACGAACTGCCAGAGCTCGGTCGCGAACGAGAACCACACGAGTGAGCACGCCGTCCCGACGAGTCCGAGGACCAGCAGGGCACGCGCCCGGCCGCGGTCGGCGAGGTGGGCGAGCCCCACACCGGCGACGAGCGCCGAGATGAAGGTCGACGCCGAGATCAGACCGAGTCCCGCGGCCGAGAACCCGTACCGGTCCTGGAACTCGGCGAGCAGCGGGAAGATGAGCCCGACACCACAACTGATGGCCGCGGTCGACAGCAGGATCGGGAGGAGCGGCGCGTTGTTCCCACGCAGATCGTCCGACATCGCCGCCATCTTCGCATCGACCGGGCACGGGTGGTGCAGACTGAGCGTGATGTCGGAGCGCTGGAACATGGCCGACCCTGCCGCGGCCTACCGAACGGTCCGGGCCCGCACCGAGGCGCTCGCCGCGCCGCTCGGCCCGGAGGACCAGGTCGTGCAGTCCATGCCCGACGCCAGTCCGACCAAGTGGCACCGGGCGCACACGACGTGGTTCTTCGACGAGTTCGTGCTGCGCCGCCACGGCGTGACCACCGGATCCGACGACTCGTTCCGCTACCTGTTCAACAGCTACTACGAGGCGGTCGGCGACCGGCAGCCCCGGGCACGGCGTGGCCTCATCACCCGTCCGGATGTCGAGGCGATCACGGCCTACCGCAGGCGCGTCGACGCCGCGCTGGTCGAGCTGATCGGCCGCGTCGACGAGCCGCTCATCGAGCTCGGCCTCCACCACGAGGAGCAGCACCAGGAGCTGCTGCTCATGGACGCGAAGCACCTGCTCGCGCAGAACCCGACCGATCCCGTCTACGCCAACGACGCACCGCACACCGCCGCGCCGGACCGGCTCCCGACCGACGACTGGATCGAGCACCCGGGCGGGCAGGTCGACGTCGGCGCGACGGACACCGGGTTCGCGTACGACAACGAACGCCCACGCCACGCCACGCTCGTCCGACCGTTCGCGCTCGCCACCCGCCTGGTGACCGCCGGCGACTGGCTCGCGTTCATGGCCGACGGCGGCTACGAACGCGCCGAGTTGTGGCTGAGCGACGGCTGGGCACTGGCTCGGGCCGAGGGTTGGGAGGCGCCGCTCTACTGGGGCCGGGCCGATGGCTCCATCAACCCGACGGTCGACGCCGATCGGGATGCGTGGACCGTGTTCACACTCGCGGGCCGCGTCCCGGTCGACCCCGCCGCTCCCGTCGTCCACGTCAGCTACCACGAGGCCGACGCGTACGCGCGCTGGGCCGGCCACCGACTGCCGACCGAGTTCGAGTGGGAGTGCATCGCCGCCGAGCGGTGGGACGACCCGACGCTCCAGTTCGACGGTCAGGTCTGGCAGTGGACCGCCAGCGCCTACCTGCCCTACCCGGGGTTCGTGCCCGCCGCCGGCGCCGTCGGCGAGTACAACGGCAAGTTCATGGTCAACCAGCACGTGCTCCGCGGCGGTTGTTGCGCCACCGCCCCGGGTCACAGCCGACCGACGTACCGGAACTTCTTCCCACCGGCGTCCCGCTGGATGTTCAGTGGGCTCCGCCTGGCACGCGATGTCTGAACACGACACGTCGGAGATCACCGTCGACGTCCACCTCGATCCCGCCGACTGGTCGCGCCACCTCGCCGAGGAGACCGCGCTCGGACTCGTTGATCGTCCGCCGTGGACCCCGCCCGTCTGGTTCTACGACGAGGTGGGTTCCCGCCTGTTCGACCGCATTACCCGGCTCGACGAGTACTACCCCACCCGGGCCGAACGCTCGATCCTCGCCGCGCACGCCGATGCCATCGCGGCACGGACCGGTGCGACGACGCTGATCGAACTCGGCTCCGGCACCTCGGACAAGACCACACTGCTGCTCGACGCCCTCCGGGACCACGGCACACTCGAGCGCATCGTGCCGTTCGACGTCAGCGAGGCCGTGCTCCGTTCCGCTGCAGCCACGCTCGCCGAGACGTACCCGGACGTCGACGTCCACGCCGTCGTCGGCGACTTCCACGAACACCTCGGCCACATCCCGAGCCACGGCCGACGCCTGCTGGCCTTCCTCGGATCGACGATCGGCAACCTCGATCCCGACCAGCGCCGGGAGTTCCTCCGCCGAGTGCGCCACTCACTCGACGGCGACGGCTGGTTCCTGCTCGGCACCGACCTGGTGAAGGATCGGACACGACTGGTGCGCGCCTACGACGACGACTCGGGCGTGACCGCGGCGTTCAACCTGAACGCGCTCCACGTGATGAACCGTGAGCTCGGCGCCGACTTCGACGTCGACGCGTGGCGCCACCGCGCCGTGTTCGACGAGGAGCATCAGCGGATCGAGATGCACGTGGTGGCGGTGACGGACCAGACCGTGTCGTTCGCGACGCTGGATCGCACGCTGACCGTCGAGGCCGGCGGCCATCTGCGGACCGAGATCAGCGCCAAGTTCACCGAGCCGCAGGTGCGCGCCGAGCTCGCGGGTGCGGGATTCGCCGTCGACGCGTCGTGGACCGACGACAACGGCGACTTCCTGCTGACGCTCGCACGGCCAGCCTGAACTGCGCCGCCTGAACCGCGCCCCGTCAGCCCCGCGGGACGAGTGCCAGCTGCCTGGACTGCGCGACGAGGGCGCCGGTGGCGTCCCAGACCTCACCGTCGACCTCGAGAAACCCTCCGCTGATGAAGCGCGTCCGAAAGTCG
>CAJBIS010000376.1 GCA_903953195.1 uncultured Actinomycetes bacterium | reverse complement strand
GAGGCCGCCCGCCTCTACAGCAACTTCGTCGTCGCCAAGTGGAACAACCAGCGGGCGCTGGACAAGATCAAGGCCGGCGGCCTGCCGGGACCGGAGTTGTCGACCGCCAAGCTGGCGCTCACCAACAACCTCAAGGCCTACAGCGAGTGGGTGGCCCGGGTGATCGGCCCGCGGATCACCGCCGACACCGGCGAGTGGGGAACGTACGCGTGGTCGAAGTTGCTGCTGGGAGTGCCCGGCATGCGGGTCGCCGGCGGGACCGACGAGATCATGAAGAACATCGTCGCCGAGCGGGTCCTCGGCATGCCGAAGGATCCGGGCATCGACTCGACCACGGCGTTCAAGGACCTGATGGTCAACTCGACGTCGCCCTGACCGGCGACCTGACCGACGCCCTGGACGACTCGGGCTCGCCGAACAGCGCCGGCTGACTGCCGGCCGGCGGGATCCGCAGCCACGGCCACGGCAGCGCATCCATGAACGCCCAGCTGCGCCGATGGATGGAGGTCGGGCCGTAGCCGGCGAGCGCCAACTTGTGGCGCGGACACGGGTAGCCCTTGTTGCGCTCGAAGTCGTATGCCGGAAACGACGCCGCGTCGGCTCGCAGCTGGCGGTCGCGGGTGACCTTGGCGAGGATGCTCGCCGTCGCGATCGACAGGCAGTGCGCGTCGCCCTTGACGATCGTGCGGGTGCTGCCACGCCCCACGAAGTCCCACGATCCGTCGATCAGCACCAGATCGGCCTGGACGCCGAGCCCGTCGAGCGCGCGGTGCGCTGCGAGTCGCATCGCCGCCGACATGCCGAGCTCATCGCACTCCTGTGGTGTGGCGTGTCCCACCGACGAGGCCACGCACCAGTCCACGATCCGGTCGATGAGCGCCTCTCGACGCGCCTCGGTGAGCTGTTTCGAGTCCCGGATGCCGTTCACGCGGCGGTCCCGGGGCAGGACGACGGCCCCGATGCTCAGCGGGCCGGCCCAGGCGCCACGCCCGACCTCGTCGAGCCCGACGACGACCTCGTGGCCCGCGTCCCACGCCTCGAGTTCGTACGAGCGGCTCGGTACCGGTCGCCGTGCCATTCCTCGACCGTAGCGGTCGGGTCGCGGCAGCCACGCTCCGTCGGCGACGATGCGGTCCGCCGCCGCGAACTTCACGCTCCGCGTTCGGGTGAACCTGTTGAGTGAAAAACTGCTGGAAATCGGTGCAGGGGTCGCGTACAACGGATGCGGGAAGTCCGACAGCATGGATGTGGCCCACCACCACGGTCGTTCGATCGTCGAGGCGGTGCCCGGAACGTTGCCGAGGACGTTGGAGCACGAGAGTTGGGGACCATGAGATCACACGCTCGAGGGGAACCGGGCCGAGCCGACTGGACCGCAGCGTCGCTGCGGATCGTGTTGGCGCCAGAGAACCAGGTGCCGTTGGAGGTCGGGATGCGCGTCGACGTCCGCAACCGGTTCGACAACACCTGGACGTCGGGGTTCGAGATCGAGGCGCTCGGCGTCGAGAACTGCCAGGTGCGACGTTCGTCGGACGGCACGCTGCTGCCCGTCTGGTTCTCCGCCGAGGACATCCGGCCCACCAACCAGGCCTGAGTCGCTGCCGCACCCGCGGCCGCTGCGGAACGCGTCACGCCGTCTGGTCACGCACCCACTCGGCGTAGGCCGACGTCGACGCGATGACCGGAGCGACCAGGACCTCCGGGACGTCGTAGGAGTGCCGGTCGGCGACGGCCTCCACCACCCGGTCGGCGAGCGCCGCCGTCGTCTTGCAGGTGACCGGATGTTCCGCCGCCTCCCGGAGCTCGCCCTCCCACCGGTAGACCGAGGTGATCGGCGCACCGACCTGGCCGCACGCGACGAGCCGATCCTCCACCAGCCCGCGGACGAGCCGCAGCCCCTCCTCCTCCGAGGGCACCGTCCACGTGACCGTCACCAACGGGATCCCGGAGTCCATCCCGTGCAGTCTCGCGCCGTCGGCGCGTCTGTCATGCTGCACGGGTGACCGACGACGACGTGCTGAGCGCAGAGGAGGCCGACGCCCTGCTCGCCTCCACCATCCTCACCGATGAGGGACGACAGGACCCCTACCCCGCGTATGCCCGGCTGCGTGCCGGAGGCGGCCGCTGGACGAGCGGCTTCGGCGCGACCGGACTCGCCGGATACGAGGACTGCATCGCGGCGTTGCGCAATCCGGCGCTCGGTCGCCCCGAACCCGACATGGAGCTGTCCGACGGACTCGGCGGTCGGGAACGGCGACAGAACGACAACGAGGTCACGATGCTGTTCCTCAACCCGCCGGACCACACGCGGATCCGCGGGCTGGTCAGCCGGGCCTTCACACCGCGACGTGTCGAGGAGTTGCGACCCGAGATCGACGCCCTCCTGCACCCGGTCGTCGACCGGCTCGCCGCCGCCGGCGGCGGCGACGTCGTCTCGGAGCTCGCGATCCCGTTCCCCGTCGCGGTCATCAGCGAGCTGCTCGGTGTGCCGCGTGATGGCAACGAGCACATCCAGCCGTGGGTCCGGGCAATCACCGCGTTCATCGACCCGGCCGCGACCGCTGAGGCGCTCGCCGAGGGTGAGGTCGCCGGTCTCGAACTGGTCGCGTTCTTCTCGGAGCTCATCGAGGAGAAGCGTCGCTCACCTGACGACCGCTTGCTCTCCGCGCTGATCGACGTCGAGGAGGCGGGCGACCGCCTCTCGTTCGAGGAACTGATGGCCAACACCCTGTTGCTCTACGCCGCCGGGTTCGAGACGACGTCCAACCTGATCGGCAACGGACTGCGACTGTTCCTCGAGCATCCCGATCAGTGGGAGCGGCTGCGCGCCGATCGCTCACTCATCGGCTCGGCGATGTGGGAGATCCTGCGGGCCGACTCCCCCGTCCAGTTGAACAATCGGGTGGCGCTCGGCGACGTCGAACTCTTCGGGCAGACGTGGCGGCGTGGCGACTCGTTCATCGTGCTGCAGGGCTCCGGCAACCACGACGAACGCATCTACGACCGACCGGAACACTTCGACATCGCCCGGTTCGCGGGTGGCGACGCGGCCCCGCCGCTCAGCTTCGGGTACGGCGCCCACCACTGCCTGGGCGCCCATCTGGCCCGCGCCGAGGGTGAGCTCGCGTTCGGCGCGCTGCTCGACCGGTTCGAACGCATCGAGCTCGACACCGCAGCGATCGACGGGCCACCGCGCTACCGGCCGAGCTTCACGCTCCGCGGACTCGAGTCGCTGCCGGTCGTGTGCGCCTGAGTTCATCGGGCGCGCCGGAGAAGGCAGTGTGCGCCTGAGTTCATCAGGCGCACCGGACGGGATCAGGAGAACGACTCGCCGGAGGCCGGTGGTTCGGCGGCCACATCGGGGGCGCGCTCCTCGACCACGACGGCATCGGTGGCGACGGGAACGCTGCCGAGCGCGTCATCGGGCAGTCGATCGGGCTCGAGCAGCGCCTCGCCGGACGCCGCACGGGCCGACCAGTCGGCGCTGATCCCGGGCGCCGAGATCTCGGGCACCGTCGTGCGCTCGTCCGGGTCCTCGACCTGCCAGAGGAGCGCCGCCCGCTCGCCGTGCCAGCGGAGCGACCATGACACGACGCCCCACGGGCAGCGCACATCGCGGACGTCGAGGCTCGCGCCGAGCCATGCGGCCGGCAGCAGGTTGAGCAGCCGGGGGCCGCTGGGGCCGTCGGCGACGAGCAGGTCGAGCAGCAGCGACACCCGCGCCGCGAGTTCGGCGACGTCGAACCCGAGCTCGCCGAGTGGCGTCCCGTCCGGGGCCTCGGCATCGGAGCGACCGAGCTGGCCGGGTCCGGCCCACCGCTCCCGCAGCAGCTCCCAGGCCTCGGCGTCACAGCGAGCCAGCGCGGCTCGCGCTCGGAGGGTCGCCGCCAGCGTCGACGTGCCCGGACCGGGTTCGGCAGCAGTGCCGCCCATCGGCGCCACGTCCGCCGTCGTCGCATCGAGCTGCACCGCGGCGACGGACTGTGCTGCAGCGAGCGCGTCGGCGGCGACCTCGGGCTGACCGATCCGAACGAGCGCCGGCGCCACCGAGCGGAGCGCTCGCACGGCGGACCCCACCAGCGGGGCATCGGCGGCGGTGTCGACGTCGAACGCCCGCCCCCGGGCGACCCGGCGGATGGCCACGGCGACCGGGGCGACGAACTCCTCGATCAGCGCCTCGCCCGCGGCGTTCGCCGTGACGGACTCGAGCACACCGGCGGCGGCGTGGAGGAGCGCGACCGAACCGTCGGACCGGTCACCGAGACGCACGCGGCCGCCCAACCGCTGGGCCTCGGCGAGTCCGCGCAGCACCGGAACGAGCTGATCGGACAGCCCGAGTCGCGCCATGGCCTCGGCCACCTCGGCGGCCCGAACCGACGACCTCGGCCCGACCGGGGCGGGCCGACCGCGATCCAGACACGCGCCCACCTCGGACGGGCCGGCGAGCGCGAGCACGCCCGACGCCCAGACCAGGTCCTCGTCCCACCCGGGCTCAGGGAGCACGATCGAGGCACCGTCGGCGGTGTGCGCCGACCATCCGGCAGCGACCGACGTGGCCTCGGGGGCGTTCCACGGCCCGCTCGCCCCCGACGCGCCGACGGGCAGCAGGAGGCGAACCACCGCGGTGTGTGGGAGCGGCACGACGACCGCGAGTTCGGCGCGGCCGTTGCGGTCCTCGATCCAGGTGGGCGGCACGGCGTCGACGCCCGCGGCGAGTCGGCCCGCCGCCACCGAGCGCTCCGGCCGGGGGCAGCCCGCCCCGATCGCACGCGCCGCCGGTCGCGACAGGAGTCCGACCGTGGCGCCGTCGACGGTGATCACGTCGTCGTCCACGCCGACCGCGACGATCCGGCCGTCGCCCGCCGTGGTGATGGGACGAACGGCGAGCGCGAGCGCCACCGGGACCGCCGTGAGGTTCTCGAACTCGATCACGACCGCCGGCCCTCGTCGCGTCTCGCCGTCCTCGGCCCACGTCGCCATCACGCCGGCGACGCGTTGCGCGATGTCGCCCCCCGGCACGCGCATCGCGGTGGCCCGAACCGGTGAGCCGTCGAGCGCCGAGGACCGCACGGCGGCGCTCGTCGAGGCGTGGTGCCAACGGTCCTCGGCACCGACCCACCAGTCCAGCGACCACGTTGCGTCGACGAGCTGCACCAGCCCGGCACCGTCCACATGAGCGAGCACGCCGGCGTCGAGCGTGCCGACCGGCACCTCGTCGCGCTCGGGGACCGGGGACTCGTGCAGCTGCGCCCGGTGGCGCGCCCGGGGCGGGAGCTCGAGCGGCGAGGACGTCATCGGGGGCGAGGTCATCGGGGCGAGGCTACGGGTCGGCCGAGCCGCGACGCGAACCGGCCGATCCGTCAGTACTCGAGCGCCGGGTACTCCACGCCGCCCGCCTGACGTCGGATGAGGCCGCGGTAGGCGTCCTCGGCCGTGAGATGTTCGTGGCACACCTGGTACACCTCGGAGGCGATCGGCATCTCGACGGCGAACTCGTCGGCGAGTTCCATCACGACGCGCGAGGTCTTGACGCCCTCGGCGACCATGTTCATCGACTCGATGACCTCGTCGATGGTCCGGCCTCGTCCGAGCTCCTCGCCGACGAACCGGTTCCGACTCTGCGGCGACATGCACGTGGCGATCAGGTCGCCCATGCCGGCCAGACCCGAGAACGTGGCGAACTGACCG
>CAJBIS010000375.1 GCA_903953195.1 uncultured Actinomycetes bacterium | reverse complement strand
TAACGCTCCCAGCAGCCCCGCTGTCCGCACGGGCACGCCGGGCCCGACGGGTCGACCACCATGTGACCGGGTTCGCCGGCGAACCCGCGGCCGCCACGCACCAGTCGTCCGTCGCTGATGATCCCGCCGCCGATCCCGGTGCCGAGCGTGACCGCCACCAGGTGCTCGGGTCGCGGCGAGAGCAGGCGCTGGGCGGACACCGCGACGCAGTTCGCGTCGTTGTCGACCACGCAGTCGAGTCCCAGTTCCCTACGCAGCAGCGCGGCGACGTCGTGGCCGACGAGTCCGGCGGCGTTGGGTGCGTGGCGCACCACACCGTGCAGATCGACGAAGCCGGCGAGACCCGCGCCGAGAGCCGTCGGCGCCACCGGCTGACGATCGATGAGCGCACGTACGGCGGCGACGATGCCGCCGAGCACCCCGTCCGTACCGGCGCCCGATGGGGCGAGTTCGGTGTCGAGCACCTCCGGGGTCCCCTCGGTCACCCGGACCAGCGCCGCGAGCGTCTTGGTCCCGCCGACGTCGACACCCACGACGTCGATCGGACCGGTCGGACCGGACACGGACGGATCAGTCGAGTGCGGGTGGGTAGGCGACGACACGGACGGCATCGTCGCGCACCGGCCAGTCGAACGCCCGATCGGCGACGACGACGATGCACTGCACATCGGCTGGAAGCGCTGCGGTGCGCTCGATCAGGGTCTCGGCGCCCGGACCGGTCTCGCCGGCGAGCAGCACCAGTGGGAGCGGTGCCGCCGGACCGCCACGGCGCAACACTGCGAGTCGTTGCACCAGGTCCCGGTCCGGGTCCTGCAGCTCCGGCACGCCGAGGGGAACGCCGGCCGGCAGGTCGTCCGCGCCCGACGCCCGTTCGAGCAGGCCGAGCACCCGTCGCTGCGACTCGAGTTCGTCGGCGAGGTCACGCTCGCGGGCCTCGAGCGCCGCGGCCCGCTCGACGTGCGCCGTCCCGTCGGCGTGTGCGGACGAGGTCGTCGGCGCGGACAGCAGCCAGCGCCGGGCCAGGTCGAGCAGCGTGATCGGGTCCGCCGGAACACCGGCGGTCCCGGACGGTGCACCGGCGCCGTCCACGTCGACCGCACGCAGCGCGATCCGGAGCCGGTCCGCTGCGGCGGCGATGCCCGGATCGTCGGCGCCGGTCGCCTCGAGCCGCTCGCGCACGACGACGACGAGTTCGTCGATGGTCAGCCGGCCGATGGCCTGCACGTCGACGCCGAGCCGGCCGGCGACCTCGGCACGCAGACGCGCCCGGTCGCGCTCGCGCACCCGGCCGTCGAGCTCGTCCGGGAGCAGCTCCTCGAGCAGCGACCGCTCGGCCGCGATCAGATCGGCACGCACGGCGCGGCGACGCCGGGCGCGGTGCTCGTCCCGGCCGGGTCGGGTGCGGTCGACGTCGAGCGCGAACTCCGCATAGGTGGCGTAGCCGAGCTCGTCGAGCAGTGTCGCCTCGCGCACCCGGAGCTCGAGCACCTGACGGCGGCGGGCGTCGTCCACGGGTTCGCCACCGTCGACGAGCCCGAACAGCTCGTCACGGACCAGCTCGAGCTCGGCGATCGCCGCGTCGTGATCGAACCAGGTCGAGACGTCACCGGCGTCGGCGGTCACGTCGGCACGCAGCTCGGCGAGACGCGCTGCGATCGCCTCGCGCCGCACCGACTCGTCGTCGTCGAGCGCACCGAGCTCCACGAGTCGCTGTTCGAGATCCCGCAGTTCGACCTCGGGGCCGCGCTGCAGGAGCGCGAGCGACACCTGGTCCGCCGCGGCCTCGACCTCGCTGCGCCGGTCGGCGGTCTCGGTGTCGGCGCCGGAGGCGGCGGTGATCACCTGCGCTCGACGCTCGGCGACGGCACGCTCGCCACGAACGAACGTGAGCTCGGCCTCGAGCGCAGCCACCTGTTCCGCCGCAACACGACGGGACGTGAACGTCGGATCGTCCGCTGCCATCCCCATCGGCGTGTGGTGCGGGGCCGGCGGCGCCGGTGGCCGGTGCGAGGAGCGGAGTTCGACGACGGGGTCCACGGGGACCCGTGGGGCCAGGCCGAGCAGCAGCTGTCGATCCAGCGGGGCGACGACACCGCACACCTCGACCCGTCCCGACGGCGGCGCCAGCGACGGATCACCGAGCGATCGGGCCGCAGCCACCACGGCGGTCAGCACCGATCCGGGCGCGTCGAGCAGCACCGTCAGGCGCGGGTGCAGGAACAGGTCCTCCCCGAGGGGGCCTGCCGCGTCGATCCTCGTCAGGCGCATGCAGTGCTGCTCATCGGCCGCGGATCACCGAACGTGAGGACTCCGGCGCACGAACCGGGGAGCACGGGCGGTCAGTCGACCGGGATGCGACGCACCCGGGCGCCGGGCTGCGGCCGCTCGTCGGCTGTGCCGGTGCTCGGCACCGGGTCGGTCCCGGCGGCTGACTCGGGCGCCGTCGCGGGCTCGGCGTCGTCAGGCGGAGTCGGTCGGACCGGCGACCCCCACGGGGTCGACCCGCCGCGTGCGGCGTCGGAGAGTTCACCGAGGAATCCGGTGAAGGACTCGGCGAGCTCGCCCAACCGGGTGCGGTCCTCGACGACCTCCTCGACGGCGTCGAGGAACGACCGGGCGGCCGAGACGAACTCCCGGCCGGCTCGTTGCAGGTGAGCGACGCCGGCGGCCGCCGGGTCACGCTCGTCGACCGGCGCGCCGGTGTCGGCGCCGCTCATCGTCTCGTCGTCCCGATCGCCCACCGGACCATCATGGCTGCTCGGCGAAGCGGACACGAAGCGTGCCGTCGGCGAGGCGCGCCGAGGCCACCTCGCGGCGGCGCAGCAGCTCCGGCAGCGGCAGGCAGCGTCGGAGCGGCCCGACGGTCACCACCAGCTCGCCGGCGACCGTGGCCACGTCCACCTCATCGCGCTCGGCGAACGGGAGCTCCATCACGAGTTCGACCCCGTCGTCGTGCTCCTCCATCCACAGGGGGCGGCCGTCCACGAGCCGCTCGGCCGGGTCACGGTCCCCCCAGGTCGCCCGGGCCAGCCCGAGCAGGGCGTCCGGGCCGTCGACCTCGCTCGACGCCAGGTCCGTGCGCAGGATCGGCAACGGCGAGAAGTCGGTCTCGATCCGTGCCAGGTGCTCCGACTGACTGGCCCGCCACGACTCGAACCACGGCGAGTCGACCTGATCGGGCAGCACCCGGTTCACCACCACGCCATCGACGTGGTACCCGAACAACGACAACGACGTCCACGTGCGTCGCGCCTCGGCGAGCACCATGCGTTCCGGCTGCACCACCAGTCGCACCGATGTCCGATCCGGGTCCGCGAGCATGGCGCGCACCGCGTCGAGCCGGTCGACGAAGTCCGCACCCGCCTGGAACACGCCGTCGCTCGCGACCGGCAGGTTGGTCAGCCGTCCCAGCACCGGGCGCACGAGCCGGTGGAGCCGCCGCGACGCCGGGAACAGCCGGTCCATGTACCAGCTGAGCACGTCGGGCAGGGACAGCAGCCGAACCGTCTCGGCTGTGGGGCCGCAGTCGACGACGATCACGTCGAAGTCCCCTGACGCGCTGATCGTCTCCAGCTCCAGCAGCGCGATCAGGTCGTCCAGACCGGGAAGCACCGAGAGCTCCTCGGCGTCGATCGCCCGCACGCCGGCCCAGTCGAACACCTCGAGCATCCAGTCGCGGATCTCGCCCCACTGCGCCTCGAGTCGCTCGCGGGCGTCGACCTGTTGGGCATGACACCCTGGTGCCACCTCGCGGAGCTCGGAGTCGAGCCGCGTCTGCAGCGCGTCGGCGAGCGAGTGGGCGGGGTCGGCCGAGGTCAGCGCGACGCGGTGACCGAGCGTCGCCAGGTGGAGTGCCGTCGACGCCGCGGTCGTGGTCTTGCCGACGCCTCCCTTCCCGGTGAAGAGCAGGATCCTCACACGGGGTCTCCACCGGTGCGTGGCGGGAACGACC
>CAJBIS010000374.1 GCA_903953195.1 uncultured Actinomycetes bacterium | reverse complement strand
CCCATGACCGACCCCAGGCAGTAGTGCGTGTGCTCGACCGAGGCGACCCAGTCGCGCATGGCCTCGTTCACCGCGTCCTTGAGCGTGCGGCTGCCCGAGACCGCCGGGGTGACCTCGGCGCCGAGCAGGCGCATGCGGAACACGTTGAGTTCCTGCCGGGCGATGTCGACCTCGCCCATGTAGACGAGGCACTCCATCCCCATCAGCGCCGCAGCGGTGGCGGTGGCCACCCCGTGCTGGCCGGCACCCGTCTCGGCGACCAGACGCGTCTTGCCCATCCGCTTGGCGAGCAGCGCCTGACCGAGCACGTTGTTGATCTTGTGTGAGCCCGTGTGGTTCAGGTCCTCGCGCTTCAACAGCACCCGGACGCCGAGTTCCTCGGACAGCCGATGGCACTCGGTCAGCGGACTGGGACGACCGGCGTAGTCACGCAGGAGATCGTCGAGTTCGCCCCGGAAACCCGGGTCGGCCCATGCGGAACGGAACGCCCGATCGAGCTCGATGAGCGCCGGGACCAACGTCTCGGGGACGAACCGTCCGCCGTAGTCGCCGAAGCGGCCGGTGGTGTCTGGCTCGCCCATGACCCGTGGGTCCGGACCGGTCTCCGCAGCGCTGCTCACGTCCGCAACGTACCCCTCGCCGCGCTGCGACCCCAACGTGGTTGCGGCTCGACTGGGGTCGGTCGGCGTCAGAGGCCGGCGTCGGCCCAGTCGAACGGACCGTGGCCGTCCGGGTGGTGCGGCTGCGGTGCCGCAGCGCGGGCCGCTCGCACGAACGCCTGCACCCGGCGGGGATCCTTGCGGCTCGGGTCGCCGGCCACCTCGACGCCGGTCGACGTGTCGACCCCCCACGGGTGCACGACCCGGATGGCCTCACCCACGTTCTCGGCGGTGAGCCCACCGGCGAGGATCAACCGGCCGTGCGCCGGCACGCCCTCGACGCGTGACCAGTCGAAGACCTTGCCCGAACCGGGCGACGTGCCGTCGAGCAGCAGTGCGTCCGCGCCGTACGCGTCGACGTGACGGAGGGCCGGATCGCCCGAGGCCAGCGCAACGATCAACGCCTGACAGTACGGACGAATAGCTGCCGCGTCATCGGGGGTCTCGTGACCGTGCAGCTGTGCGGCACGCAACCCGGCCTCGAGCACGGTCTCGATCACGTACTTCGGTTCCTGATCACGGAAGACCCCGACCGTGACGATCTCGGGTGGCAGCTTGCGGACGATGTCCCGCACCGTCCCGACGGTGACCTGACGGGCGCTCGGCGCGAACACGAAGCCGACGGCGTCCGCGCCGAGGGCCGCGGCCATGAGGGCGTCCTCATCGTTGGTGATGCCGCAGATCTTGATGAACACGCCCAGAGGCTAACCGCCGTCCCGCTCCGGTCATCGGACCGCTCAGCGGACGCTCCGTCAGGAGTCGACGCGCAGCGATCGCAGTGCGCCGGCGGGATCGTCCGACGTCACGAGGTGTTCACCCACCAGCACCGCGTCGTATCCGGCCGCGGCGAGCGTCGCGGCGTCGTCGCGTCCCCGTACCCCCGACTCGGCCACACGCAGCACGCCGTCGGGAATGGCGGCTGCGACCCGAACGGCGCGTTCCTGGTCGACCTGGAACGTCACCAGGTCCCGCTGGTTCACGCCGACGATCACCTCACCGACGATCACCTCGCCGGTCGTCACCTCGCCGGTCGTCGCAGCAGCAGACGTCGATGACGCACAGCCGAGCTGTGGGACGGCGGCGACGGCCCGCTCGAGCTCGGCCTCGTCGTGCACCTCGACCAGCACGTCGAGTCCGAGTCGGGTCGCCAGCTCGGCGAAGTCGGCGAGTTCGGCATCGTCGAGCGCCGCCGCGATCAGGAGCACACAGTCCGCTCCCATCAGGCGGGCGTCGACCACGTCGAGCGCCGAGACCGTGAAGTCCTTGCGGATGACCGGCAGGCCGCTCGCGTCCCGGGCTGCGACCAGGTCGTCGACCGACCCGCCGAAGGCGTCGACGTCGGTCAGCACCGACAGGCAGCTCGCGCCACCGTCGCGGTAGGTGCGTGCGAGGTCGGCGGCGTCGACCTCGACGGCGAGCGGGCCCTTCGAGGGCGAGCGGCGCTTCACCTCGGCGATGACGGCGAGGCCGTCGGTCGCCCGGAGCGCGGCGGCGAACCCTCGTGGCGGCGCGCACCGGAGCGCCTCGTCGACCAGCGCGCCCAGCGACCGCGTGTCGGTCGCCGCTGCGGCGCGGTGCGTGGCCAGGATGGCGTCGAGGTAGGTGCCCACGTCCCGACAGTACCCACCGTCGGGGTGCGGCCCCGAGCGTGGTCGACGCCGGGGCTCAGCCCCGGTCGTGCGCCTTGCTCCGTGCCAGTGCCACCAGCGGCACGCCGATGAAGGCGAGGAGCGCCACGAGGAAACATGCGACGGCGAGCGCCACGACGGACCGGAGTCCGACGACCGAGCCGACCACCAGCAGCACGACGCCGAGCACGAACATCAGTGGCGGCCCGGCGCCCAGCACCCGCCCCACACCCGTGCGCGGGTCGTACTCGTCGTCGGCGTACCGCCACGCGTCGACCTCGGCATCGTCGTCGCCGTCATCCGGGACCGGGGTGAACCGACGTGACGGTGTGGTCAGCACCGGGCCGGTCGAACCGGAGCCACCCGTGCCCGGGAGCGCGAGACTCCGGTCGTACCGGGACCGGGCCTCGGGATCGCCGAGCACCGCCCACGCGGCGTTGACCTGCCGCATGCGCTCCTCGGCGTCGACGACCGCAGGAAGCGCATCATCGCGGTCGGCATGCTGACGATCCGGGTGCGCCCGGCGGGCACAGTCGAGGTAGGCGGCTCGGACGGTCGACGAGTCCGCGCCGGGTTCGACCCCGAGCACCTCGTAGTGGGTCACGCCCCGGACATCCCGGTGTCGACCGGGTCGAGCATCGGCAGATCGACCACCCGACCGGCGACCGCCCCGCCGGGGAGCACCACGTCCACCTCGGCGCCGACGTCGACGCTGCGGTGCAGCAGCGCGAGCGCCACCGGGGCCCGCAGGTCGAGCGACTCACCCACGCTCGTGAGCAACCCTCGCTGCTCGCCGTCGTGGCAGACCGCCGCGCCGTCGGGTGGCAGCACGTTGTCGCCGAGGACGACACCGAGCAGCCGCTCCGGGGTGTTGCTCCCGCGACTGTCGATCCGGGCGACGAGTTCCTGACCCGTGTAGCACCCCTTCGTGAAGCTCACCGAGGCGTCGATCAGCCACTGACCGGCCGCTGCAGGAATGAGCTCGGTGGTGAGCTCCCGACCCATCACCGGCCAGCCCTGCTCGATGCGCACGTTCGTCGTCGCCGTCGGTGACGCGGTCGGCACGTCGGCGGGCGGCCGCACCGCCGTTCCGATGAGGTCGACCGCCGGCAACCCTCGCCAGTCGAAGCGGGCCTGGTGCTGCGCACCCGAGTCGCTCACGTCGACGTCGTGGGCGAGCGGTCCGCGCAGCGCCAGGCACTGCAGATCGTCACGACGCTCGACGGCGGCGTCGACGCGCAACCGGAACCGCTCGAGTCGGGCCACGACGGCGTCGGCCCAGCCGGCATCGACGTCGACGAGCACGGTGTCGTCGGCGACGCGCCACAACCGCACCCACGCATCGAGCTTTCCCTGCGGAGCGAGCAGCAGCGACCACGCCCACCCACCGATCGGGATCGCCGGCACATCGGCCGACACCTGACCCTGCAGGAACGTCACCGCATCGCTGCCGCGCACCTGCACGACGTCGCGGGGAACGTGTGCGAGGGCCACCTCGCGTCGCAGTGCCAGATACTCGGTCGTCACGTCGCCCACGGATCGGTCAACCCGCCGGCGCGGCGGAATCATCCACCGTGCCCCGTCGCTGACGGGTCATGCGTTCCGCTGCGGGGACCGCGGCGAGCAGCGCCTTGGCCTTGTTGCGGGTCTCGAGCTCCTCGTCGCGGGGATCCGAGTCGGCGACGACACCCGCGCCCGCCTGCACCGACGCGGCACGCCGACCATCGGGACCGGGCGGCGACACCAGCATCGTGCGGATGGCGATCGCGGTGTCGATGTTGCCCGAGAAGTCGATGTAGCCGACCACGCCCGCGTACGGACCGCGTTTGGTCGGCTCGAACGAGTCGATGATCTCCATGGCCCGCACCTTGGGCGCGCCCGAGACCGTCCCCGCCGGCAGCGTCGCGCGCAGCACGTCGATCGGACCGAGGCCCGAGCGGAGCGTTCCGGACACCTGCGAGGTGAGATGCATCACGTGGCTGTAGCGCTCGAGGGTCATCAACTCGTCGACCTCGCACGTGCCGAACTGCACCACACGGCCCACGTCATTGCGGGCCAGATCGACCAGCATCAGGTGCTCGGCGCGCTCCTTCGGATGCTCCAGCAGTTCGGCGGCCAGCTGACGGTCGTGCTCGTCGGTGCGTCCACGGAACCGTGTGCCCGCGATCGGGCGCGACACGACCCGGTCCCCCAGCAACTGCACCATCGGCTCGGGCGAGCAGCCGACCAGGGTCAGGGCGTCCTCGCGCACGAAGTACATGTACGGGCTCGGGTTGATCTGACGCAGCGTGCGGTAGATGTCGAGCGGCTCGGCACTCGTGTCGAAGGCGAAGCGCTGCGACAGCACGACCTGGAAGATGTCGCCCGCGAGGATGTG
>CAJBIS010000373.1 GCA_903953195.1 uncultured Actinomycetes bacterium | reverse complement strand
GGGCATTCTCACGGAGGAGGAGTTCGCGGCCCAGAAGGCCTAGATCCTGGGTTCCTGACGGCGGCACACAGGCCGGCGCCAGCCGGACCCGATCGAACCCGTCACCGACCGAACGCGGCGTCGATCAGTCGGCCGCAGCGTCCCGGTCGAGGTCGAGCGAGGCACTGTTCATGCAGTAGCGCAGCCCGGTGGGGTTGGGGCCGTCGTTGAAGACGTGCCCCAGGTGCGCGCCGCACGAACCGCACTGGACCTCGGTTCGGGTCATCCCGTGGCTCCGGTCCACCACCTCGACCACCGCGCCGTCGCTGACGGGTTCGTAGAAGCTCGGCCAGCCCGACCCGGACTCGAACTTGGTGTCGCTGGTGAACAGCGGCGCACCACAGACGACGCATCGGTACATGCCATCGTCGTGACAGTCCCAGTAGATCCCGGTGAAGGCCCGCTCGGTGCCGGCCTCCTGAGTGACCTGCCACTGCAGCGGATCGAGGCGGGCGCGCAGTTCGTCGTCGTCGGGTCGTTCGTGCATGCGCCCACTCTGCCACGGGTGGATCGACGCCGAGCAGGCGGCACCCGGTCCGGCGGGTCTCTCGTCAGCGCACCATGACCATGACGGTCCGGCCCCGCTCGATCCGGGTGCGGCGCGGATCCAACCGGAATCCCGCCGGGTGCTCCCAGTCAGCCAGATCGGCCGGGGTCGTCCCGGGCTCGGTGAGCAGGTATCGGACCAGCGCGCCCTTCAGGAACTTGTTCCAGTGGGACACCGCAACCAGTTCGCCGTTGCGCCCGGGTTCGAGGAACTCGACCGACACCTGCTCGACGCCATCCGCGGGACGCCACGCGGCGTCGTGCTCCTTCGGCAGCAGGTTCCACACGCGGCGGCCACGGGCCCGGCGGTCGAGCGCGGCGGTCAGCGGCTCGCTCCAGTAGGTCGACAGTCGGCCCAGGCGACCGAGGCTGGCACCCATCTTCAGCTTGTAGTCGGGGATGGGGTCGCTCGGCGCGACGACCCCCCAGAGCCCCGACAGGATCAGCACCGACGACGCCATGCGCCGGCGCGCTGCGGCATCGAGCGATCCGGCGTCGAGCGCGTCGTAGAGCACCCCGGTGTACCGGGCGATCGCCGGCATCGTCGGAGCGCTCGCGAGCGACCGGTTCGCGGCAGTCGCCGCGGCCAACGCCGTGCCCTTCACGCCGAGCAGCGACGACCGCTCCTGCAACGGGAGTCGCATCGCCCGCTGCAGCGCCGCGACCACGAGGGCCCGCGTCGGGTCGAGATCGACCGACATCGACCCGGTCACCCACACCGGGCCGTCGCCACCGCTCGCCTTGCCCTCCGACGGCGGCAGCAGGATCAGGGGATTCCGCCGTGCCACGCGCCGAATGCTGCCACGCGCGACCGGGGCGCTGCGCCGTCGAACGCGTGGAGGGCCACGATGACGGGACGGTTCGCCGCGCGATCGTTCGACCCGGTCCGGGTCGCCTCAGGGGCGGGCGGCCATCGAGTCGGGGCTGACCTCGAGCGAGGACGCGTCCACGACCTCGAAGTCCTCAGCCGACAGCGTCGACAGCGTGCGCAGATCACGGTCGTCCCACCGGGCGTCCGGCGTGCCGCGCAGCGCGAAGTTCCCACCGGTGTCCGAGATGACGATGCCGTGCTCCTGCATGGCGCGCGCGATGACCCGGGCCTGTGGCCCGAGTGCGTCGAGCGGCGCGTTCGGCCGCAGGCGGAGCCACGCCCCCATGGGCGGCGCATCGGGGTCCGCCGACCGACCGTCGGACGCCTGGGCCGGCCAGATCGGATCGGGCTTCCGGATCACCGGGGTGGTGCACAGGATCACGTGGTCGATCCGCCCGGACGCCACCTGGTCGTAGGTGTAGACACCGGGCAGCAGCGGCAGCCCCGATGCCGTCGTCGACCACGCCGGGAAGGTCAGGTCGTCGAGATTCCACAGCGCCGCGGAGTCCGCCTCCCACCGACCGAACCATCGCCGCGCCGCCAGCAGTTCCCACATGCGGCGGCCTGCCGGGTCGATCGCCACGTAGTGGTTGTCGATGCCGTAGGCGGGCAGCGACTGGATGTACGCCGGGTCCGAGATCGGGATCGGACCGTCGTACGAGGACTTCGGGAACCGCTTGATGTCGACGTCGTACCGGGGGGTCGAGTCGTCGACGACGTTGAACGGGATGCCGAACACCACCCCGTTGGTGACGCTGCCGTACGCGCCGGGAGTCAGCGGAAACAGGTCGCCGTTCGAGTCACGCTGCGAGTCGAGCCACCGGGTGCTGTCCGGGGCCACCGGCAGGTCGGTCACCGTGCTGGAGAAGAACGAGTTGGGCGGCAGCAACGGGCCGACCGGCGGGAACTCCGGGACCCGGAACGCGTACGGGCGATTGGCGACGACCATGCCTGCGCCGAGCAGCGCGAGCACGAGCGTCACGGCGATCGCCGGCGATCGCCAGCTCACCGGGAGCTCGGAACTCCGTCGGCGGCGCCACCGCAGTACGACGGCGATGCCGAGTCCGACGAGCGAGAGCATGAGCAGCCAGGCACCGACGACCAGCACGAACTGGTCCGAGCCGGGTAGTCGCATCATCGGACCGTCCACGGTGGGCACGTCGCCGACTGTACCGGCGACGAACCGGCCGGTCGCGGGCGGCACCGAAGACGACGCGGGGTAACTTGACCTCTGGTCCCGACCACACCGTCCCCGACCAGCCGGTCGCATCCACCCGGGGGTTCCCATGCCGGACATCACGATCGACGAGTTCACCGCCGAGGCCCGTTCGTTCCTCGACGCCAACGCCGAGCGACGGCCGCCGGCCGCGGAGTTCGTGTGGGGCGAGGGCTCCGACGAGGTGGCCGTGTTCGACGAACGTGACCGCGCCGCCGAGGCCCGCGAGGCCGAGGAGGCCAAGGCGTGGCGCCGTCAGCGCTACGACCACGGGTTCGGCTGGATCACCGGGCCCGAGAAGTTCGGTGGCCGTGACCTGCCCTCGGCCTACGAGCGGGCGTACCAGTCCGTCGAGAACGACTACGTCACGCCGGGAATGGGGGTGTTCACGATCTCGCTCGGCATGGTCGCGCCGACGATCCTCGCCCACGCCATCAGCGAGGTGCAGGACCTGTACCTGCGGGACCTCTACCGCGGCGACCGGGTGGCGTGTCAGCTGTTCTCCGAGCCCGGCGCCGGTTCCGACCTGGCGTCGCTGCAGACGAAGGCCGTGCGCGACGGCGACGAGTGGATCCTCACCGGCCAGAAGGTGTGGACGTCGAGCGCGCACCTGGCGGAGATCGGCGAGATCGTCTGTCGCACCGACGCCGAGCTCCCGAAGCACAAGGGCCTGACCGCGTTCGTCATGGACATGCGGGCTCCCGGCGTCGAGATCCGACCGCTCCGACAGATGACCGGTGGCGCCAGCTTCAACGAGGTGTTCCTCGATGAGGTCCGTGTGCCCGACACGCATCGGCTCGGCGACGTCAACCAGGGGTGGACCGTCGCGCTCACCACGCTCATGAACGAGCGGGCGTCGATCGGCGCCGGCGGTGGCGGCGGAACCGGCATGTTCTCGCCGCGTCGGATCCATTCGATGCTCGAGCACTTCGGACTCGACCGCGACCCCGTGGTGCGCGACGAGGCCGC
>CAJBIS010000372.1 GCA_903953195.1 uncultured Actinomycetes bacterium | reverse complement strand
GTCGGCTTCGGCGGCGCCGGCGAGCAGGCAGCGGCGATCAACACCACTGAGCCCAGCACCACTGCCCCCAACGAACGCATCGCTGTGTTCCGCATCGCTTGGTTCCCCCCTGAAACATCCGACGGGGCCCATCCCGACCGGAGACGGAGCAGCCACCCCGCTCCGCCATTGTGACCTGAACGTGATTCAGGCGCAATCACTTGGTCGCCGGACGCCCACTGCGCCGGGGTTCGACGGGGCGGACCACGATGCTGAGCCCGATGATCCCGAGCGGCATCCAGCTGGCGATCACTGGCGCGAACATCGACACCACGCCGGTGAGCAGGAAGTACGCCCCGAACAGGTAGCCCCGGTATTGACCCAGACCGTCCACCTCGGCCCAGGCAGTCGCCGTCTCGGGCTCCAGCAGTTCAGGGTGCCGCCGGGCGTGGTGGCTCATGGCTGAACCCAGGACGCTGATCAGCGCCAGCGTCCCCCAGTAGAGCAGTCCGATCCCGCCGAGGCCCTCGCCGCCCACCCACTCGATGGGGTCGTACGCGGCGATGCTGTTTGCCGACCCGTAGAGACCGGCCGGCCACGGCAGGAACGCGATCGCGGCGATCCAGGCGGTGTTCAGCCAGAAGATCACGGCGTCGTAGCCGATCATGCGGTTCACGACCCTGTTGTGCACGCCCCACATCAGCGCCACGACGAAGAACGTGAAGAAGAAGGCGCTCACCTGACCGGCGTGCTCGGCGATCAGGCCCCAGACGGTCTGGCCGTCCGCTGGTCGCACGATCTCGGTGAGCGGCAGCACGAGCACAGTGATGGCGATGGCCACCACGGCGTCGGTGAAGTTGACGAGCCGGTCGAACGACCGGCCGGTCTCGATGCCGTCGAGCGCTTCGGACACCGACGCAGCGTACGCAACCGCCAACGGTCGGCCGCGCACGTCGGCCGGGAGTCCCGTAGTCTCGCAACGTGCTCGACGGCGACACCGACACGATCGTGCCCGCCTCCCGGCGCCGGGTGCTGCTCCGGCGACGACCCGACGGCCTCGTCGCCCACGACGACGTGGAACTCGTGACCGAACCGCTCGCCGCGCTCGCCGAGGGTGAGGCGCTGCTGGCGAACGAGGTGATCGGCATCGACGCGTCGGTGCGGTCGTGGCTCGGCGAGGGCTCCGGCTACCTGCCGCCGGTCGAACTCGGCGACGTGGTCCGGTGCTCGACGATCGGTCGGATCATCGCCTCACGGTGCGAGCGATTCGGCATCGGCGACGTCGTGACGACGCTCGGCGGCTGGGAGGACGTCACGGTCATCCGCGACGACTTCTTCTCGACCACCGTGTCGCCGCCCGACCCCGACTACGACCTCGAGGCATTCCTGGCGCTGTACGGCTCCACCGGCTGCACCGCCTACATCGGCATCGTCGAGGTCGGGAAGGTCTCCGAGTCCGACACGGTCGTGGTCTCCGCGGCGGCGGGCGCGACCGGCGCCGCCGCGGCCCAGATCGCCAAGCGTCTCGGCGCACGGGTGATCGGCATCGCCGGCACCGACGACAAGTG
>CAJBIS010000371.1 GCA_903953195.1 uncultured Actinomycetes bacterium | reverse complement strand
GAACTACTGTGCCACCGGCTCCGAGGCGTTGCGCCAGGCGTGTTACGCCGTGGCGTCCGGCGCGTACGACGTGGCCGCAGCGGTCGGCGTCGAAAAGGTGAAGGACTCCGGCTACCAGGGCCTGAACGCCTTCCCGATCCCGACCGACGGCACCCAGCGCACGCTCACTGCAGCCGCGATGTTCTCGCTGGTCGCTCCGGCGTATGCCCGCAAGTACGGGGTCGACCCGACCGAACTCCGCCGCACGCTGGCGCGGATCGCGTCGAAGAACCATGCCAATGGCGCCAAGAACCCGCGCGCACAGTTCCGACGCGAGATGGACGTCGATGCCATCTGCAAGATGCCCGAGGTCGCCGGCATGCTCTCGGTCTTCGACTGCGCCGGGGTCGCCGACGGCGGCGCGGCCGCGATCGTGGTCCGCGCCGAGGACGCCCACCGCTACACCGACAACCCGCTCTACGTGAAGGCGCTGTCGTTCGTGGCGGGCAACGGTGCGGGGCTGCTCGATCCCGACTACGACTACACCCACTTCCCTGAGTGCGAGTGGGCGGCGAAGGACGCGTACGCGCAGGCCGGGATCACCGACCCTCGCCACGAACTCGCCATGGCCGAGGTGCACGACTGCTTCACACCCACCGAACTGGTGCTCATGGAGGACCTGGGCTTCTCCGCCCGCGGTGAGGCCTGGCAGGACTGCGAGCACGGCGTGTTCGACCTGCACGGCGAGCTCCCCGTCAACACCGACGGCGGACTCAAGTCCTTCGGACACCCCGTCGGCGCATCCGGCCTGCGGATGCTCTTCGAGTGCTGGTTGCAGCTGCGGGGCGAGGCGCCGGAGGACCGACGGATCGACACGGCGGACCGCGGGCTCGCGTTGACGCACAACCTGGGCGGGTATCCGGGTGAGATGGTCAGCTTCGTGGGCATCTGGGGATCGGCGCTCGGTTGACATGGCTGACGTGAGGATCGGAACCGCGCATGGGTGACGTGTCGTCGACCGACGACCCCCAGCTCGTCGTCGCCGAGCAGCTGGCCGCCCTCGCGGCCGCCGACTCGCCGGCGACGGTCGTCGTGGCCCGCGTCCACGACGTCGGGTCGCTCGACGACTCGGCCTCGGGTCCGGAGGCGGTGCTGTCGTCGGTCCGGGCGCGCCTGCAGCAGTTGGTGCGCAGTTCGGACGTGCTCGTCGAGTTCGATCCCGGTGAGTTCGTGATGGTGGCGGCGTCGGCGTCGTCGGAGGCCGGCGCCGCGCTCGTCGATCGCGCCCGTGGCGTCGCGGCGCTGCCGATCGAGGTGGATGGCGCTGCGTTGTCGCTCCGTGTCGACGTGGGCGTCGCCGTGTTCGACGGCGCGCTCGACGACGCGGACGTCGTGGTGGATGCGGCCCGGGCGGATGCCCGAGGAGGTGGGTGATGGCGGCGATCGTGCCGAACGGCAACCCGGTCTGGGGCATGCAGCTCCCGATCCAGTCCCAGTCGACGATCTACGCGCAGCCGTGGGAGGCGTCGAGCGGACCATCGGAACTGGCGTCGATCGCCCGTGCCGCCGATCGCTCCGGTG
>CAJBIS010000370.1 GCA_903953195.1 uncultured Actinomycetes bacterium | reverse complement strand
GTCTCGGTGTCGATCAGCCCCCGCTGATCGGCGCGGAGTGGGTCAGTGTCGATCAGCCCCCGCTGATCGGCGCCGATCAGGGTGGTGTCGACGCCCGGCTCTGTCGACACCAGAGCGGCCACGCCGTCGTCGATCGACGTGAACGGTCGGTCGAATCCGGCGGACCGCAACGCTCGAGGGTCGGCCAGCGTGTGGGCCTGGTAGCGGTCCCGGAGCTCGGCGGGGAACGGGATGTACTCGACGGCACCGCGACCGCACTGCCGGGTCACGGCCCCGGCGACCTCGTTGAAGGTGAGGGCGGTCCCGGTGCCGCAGTCGACCACGCCGCCGACCTCCGGGTGCTCGATCGCCCACGCGATCACGGCGACCACATCGCCGACCGCGATGAAGTCACGTCGTTGTGCACCGGCGTCGACGCCGTGGCTGGCTCCGAACAGTTGGATCGGCGCATCCCGGCGGACACGTTCGACCATCTGGTGGACCATGCTCGCCATGCGACCCTTGTGCGCCTCGTTCGGACCGTAGACGTTGAAGAATCGGAGTCCCAGGAGGGGTGCACCGTGGGCGATCAGTCGACGCGCCCGGATGTCGGCAGCGAGTTTCGACCAGCCGTACAGGTTCAGGGGCCGACCATCCGGGTTCCCGTCCACGGCGCTGCCGGCGGCGCCGTAGACCGCCGCCGATGACGCGTACACGCCGCGGAGCCGGCGAGCCGCGCACGCCTCGAGCAGCACGGCGGTGAGTCGGTAGTTGTCATCCCGGTAGGAGCGCACATCGCTCGACATCGTGTCGGCGTTCGCGCCGAGGTGGATGACGGCGTCGATGGAGTCGAGCGGCGACGGGCCGCCACCGGCGAGCCGGCCGGTGAACTCGGTCGCGCCGATCACGTCGACGTCGCCGGTGATCGCTGTGACGCGGTCGTCCCGGTCCACTGCGACGACATCGAGTCCGAGCGCTGCGAGGGCTGCGGTCGCTGCCGAGCCGATGAATCCAGCGGCGCCGGTGACGAGCACCCGACTCATCGGTCGATCCCGATGGTCACGGTGCGAGGGGCGGTCGCGGTGTCGCGAGTCGGGTCGTCGAGAGTCCCGGCGTCATGGGTGCGAGCCGGACCGTGCCGCCGGTGGTGCGGACCGTGTCGGCGCCGACGATCTGCTCGGCGTCGTACTCGGCACCCTTCACGAGCACGTCCGGACGGAGTGCCGTGATCAGGTCCGGAAGCTCGACGGAGTCGAACACGCAGATGAGGTCGACGTCGGGCACCGCGGCGAGCGTCTCCACCCGGTCGGCCTGACCGCGGATCGGCCGGTCGACCCCTTTGAGGCGGCGGACCGAGGCGTCGGAGTCCACGAGCACGACCAGCCGGTCGCCCTGGGCACGGGCGAACCGGAGGAGTCCCAGATGCCCGCCGTGGAGCAGGTCGAAGCAGCCGTTCGTGACGACGACGCGCTCGCCCCGGGCTCGAGCATCGGCCACGGCGCCGATCAGCGCGGCCCGGTCGACCGCGGCCGCGGTCGTCGGCCGGCTCGCGGCCCTGATGGCGGCGAGGTCCGCGGTCCGGACCCCCTGGCGAGCCACGACGACCCGCCCGGCCACGTTGGCCAGCCCCGCAGCGCTCACCTGGTCGAACCCGGCGACCGCGCACGCTGCCTGCATGGCCATCGCCGTGTCGCCGGCGCCGCTCACGTCGGACACGTCGACGGACTCGGTGGGGACGAGCGTCGGCATCCGACCGGACTCGCAGACGAGCATGCCGTGCTCACCGAGGGTCACGATCAGCGTGGGCCATCCCTGATCCGAGCGGAGCGTCTCGGCGGCCGTGGCGGTCGAGGCGATCGCCCCGTCGGTGCGCAGGTCGGCGTGGTCGGGCCGCCCGAGGACGCCGTCGAGCTCGGCCAGGTTCATCTTCACGACGGTCGCGCCGCGGTACCGCGCCGGGTCACACACCGTGGGATCGACGAGGAGCGGGATCCCGTGTGGACCGCACCGTTCGACGAGTCCGTGGAGCAACTCGTCGGTGACGACGCCCTTGCCGTAGTCGCTGACCACCACGGCGTCCGCGGCGACGCGGTCGAGACCGTCGAGGAGTTGCCGGACGGTGGCCGAGTCGATCGGGTCGCGGTCCTCGAAGTCGATGCGGGCGAGTTGTCGGCCCCGGTCGACGAGACGCTGCTTCACGGTGGTTCGCCGGTCGGCACGGGTGAGCAGGTGGTCACAGCCGATCCCGTCGGCGACCGCCAGTGCTCGGAGCGTGGCGCCGTGATGGTCGTCGCCCACCACGGCGAGCAGTGCGACATCGACGCCGAGGGCGCGCAGTCCCGCCGCCGCGTTGGCCGCGCCGCCCAGTCCGGATCGGACCGAGGTCGCCCGCAGCACCGGGGCCGGTGCCTCCGGCGAGAGACGGTCGACGGTGCCGATGACGTCGTCGTCGACCATGGCGTCACCGATCACGACGACCCGACGGCCCACCACCCGGCGTGCGAGCTCGTCGACGACCGCCGGACCGAACCCCGTTGCCGACCGGGTGATCACGAGGCGTCACCGGTCCGGACGAGCCGCGCCACGAGTGCGTCGGCGAGCGCGTGGAGGCACACGGCGTGCACCTCCTGGATGCGTCGCACATCCTCCGAGGGGACCACCAACGCCGTGTCCGAGGCCGCGACGAGTTCGTGTCCCGCGCCGCCGGTCAGCCCCACCACGACGTGGCCGTTGGACCGGGCGCGGCGAGCCGCAGCGAGGACGCTCGGACTGCGGCCGCTCGTGCTGATCGCGAGGAGCGCGTCGCCCGGGCGTGCCAGCGAGGCGAACTGGGTGGCGAAGACCTCGCTGTACCCGTGGTCGTTGGCGATGGCCGTGACGGCCGAACTGTCGGTGGTGAGCGCGATCGCCCGGCACGCCGACGCCCCGGAGCCCGTGAGCTCGGCGGCGAAGTGCTGGGCCTGCGCGGCGCTGCCGCCGTTGCCGATGACGTGGATGGTCCCGCCATCGCCCAGCACCGTGGCCAGCTCGTCGACGGCCCGGTCGAAGGCGTCGGGCAGCCCCGCCTCGGCGGCGACGAGCACGGCTGTCAGCGCTCGCAGGTCGTCCACGAGCGGGTGGGTCGACGCAGAGGTGGCTGCCTCGGTGCCGAGCAGCGCGTCGGTCGCGGCGGCGAGCGAATCGGCGATGGTGCTGTGGGGGACCAGTTCGGGATCCACTCGGCGCCCCTTTCCCGTCCGGACCAGTATCGTCCCGACCCCCGCCCGGGTTCCAGCGGTCACGTCGCGGACGTCGTCGCCGATCACGATCGTGCGGCCGGGATCGGAGCCGTGTCGCCGCATGGCCTCGAGGATCAGACCGGGTTCCGGCTTCCGGCAGGCGCACCGGTCGTCGTCGACGTGCGGGCACACGTACACGTCGACGTCGACGTCGAATCGGTGGCGCAGCTCGTCGGTGATCTCGCGGTGCAGACGGTCGACGTCGGTCCGCGTCGCGACGCCCCGACCGATGCAGGACTGGTTCGTGACCACCGAGATCCGCACGCCGGACCGGCCGAGCCGGTCGATGGCGTGCAGCGCCCCCGGCTCCCATTCCCACTCGTCGATCGAGGTGACCCAGCCGTCGGCTCGCTCGCGGTTGAGGACGCCGTCACGGTCGAGGATGACGTGGTCGATGGTCAGCGGTCGTGGCGGCATGGTCGGTGCGCCGATCGTGAGGCGACGGTCGAGGACCGGCGGTCGTGCCCGCCGACCCGGCCGATCCAGTGCCTCCCAACGGTACCGGAAGGAGTGGCTCGCGCCACCGGAGCCACCTACCGTCGATTCCGTGGTGATGAGCACGTCGGGACTTCGACGCTTCGACCGGTGGGTGGGCGTGCCCGCCGCTGGCCTCCTCACGCTGTTCCGTCGGCGTCGGGACGCTGACGCCGTGCTCCGAGCTGACCGCGGGATCGTGCTCGTGAAGCTCGCCGAGCAGGGCGCGACGGTCCTGGCCGTGCCGGCCATCCGGCGCGCCGTCGAACTGGTCGGCCGCGAACGGGTGCACGCCGTGGTGTTCTCGTCGAACCGCCCGGTGTTCGACGAGCTCGACCTCATCCCGGCGGGGAACATCCACACGATCGACGGGTCGAGCCCGTCGGCGGCCATGCGCGATGCGTTCCGGGTGGTCCGGCGTCTGCGTGCGGCGCGCGTGGGCGCTGCGGTCGACTTCGAGTTCTTCGCCCGGAGTTCCGCGGTGCTCTGCGCGCTGAGCGGAGCGACGGTGCGGTCGGGACTGCACTCGTACTGGGGTGAGGGCCCGTGGCGCGGCGACCTGTCGACGCACCGGGTCTCGTGGAACCCGCAACTCCATGTCGCCGATGTGTTCCTGCAGCTCGTCGACGTGCTGACGCGCCCCGCCGGTGGTCTCCCGGCCTGCGATCCGCTTCCCGTCTCCGTCGACGCCGAGGTGCCACGCCCCGCGATCGACGAAGCGGACCGCACCCGGGTGCACGGTCTGGTCGCAGCAGTGCTCGGCCGCGATCCCGACGAGCCGCTCGGTGAACTGGTCGTCGTGAATCCGAACTCGGGCGACCTGTTGCCGCTGCGGCGCTGGCCGCACGACCGCTACGTGGAACTGGTCCGGCGCGTCCTCGCCGCCGACGGCGAGCTCACGGTGCTGGTGACCGGAGGACCCGATGAGGTGTCGTCCGCCCGAGCGCTCGTCGACGCGGTCGACTCGCCCCGGTGCGCCAGCATCGCCGGGCGCACCACACTGCACGATCTCGTGGCGCTCTACGGCCTGGCCACGGTCCTGGTCACGAACGACAGCGGGCCCGCCCACTACGCCGCCCTCTCCGATGTCGAGGTGGTGACGCTCTTCGGGCCCGAGTCGCCGGCGGTGTTCGGATCCCGGTCGCCACGCTCGACCGCGGTCTGGAGCGGTCTGCCCTGTAGCCCGTGCGTGAACGCGCTCAACGACCGTCGGACGACCTGCACCGACAACCGCTGCATGCAGGCGATCAGCGTCGACGAGGTCGCCGTCGTGGTCGCCGAGCGGCGTCAGCGGGCGTTGCGGGGCTGATCGACCGACGCGGCCGGCCGGTCGAGGAGCGTCACCGGAACCTCGGCGGCGACCTCGTCGGATGGCGGTGCGAGGCGGTCGTTGATCGCGGCGAGCGTGACGACGCCGTCCTCGGTCGTGACCGAGATCATCCGGATGACCAGTCCGACCTTGTCGCGCATCGGCCGGCCCATCCAGATCATCTGGACCAGTCGGTCGCCCTCGTCGAACTGTTCCCCGATCCAGAGCGACCCACCGTGTGCGGTCTCGAGGGTGCGGAACAGGTCGGGAAGGTCCACGACGCCATCGGGCGCCGCGCCGGCGAGCAGCAGTGGCGCGTCGAGTTCGACGAGCCGACCGCGCTCATCGGCGACGAACCGTTCGATCGGGCTGCCGTCGCACCAGCGCTCGAGGTCCGTGCGGGCCTCGCTGAACGCCGCCTCGAGGTCGGCGTCGCGGAGCACCGGTCGGCCCGTCAGCATCATGTCGGCGAGGTGCTGCGGGTGTCCCGGGTCCGGCGGCTCCATGCAACGCGCCCGCGGGCCGCTGCCCGAGCGGAGCTCGAGCTCCTGGCGCAGTCGACCGACCTCACGGACCCACATGTCGCGGTTGAGGTCGAGCTCGTCGACGAGATGGGTGCTCTCGGCCTCCATCGTCTCGACGACCACGCGGAGCTCGGCGGTGGGGAGACGCTGCACGCCGAACTCCGGCTCGATCACGGTCTGCACCTTGAGCTGGATGCCCCGCTCCTCGGCGAACCGTGCCGCCATGCCCAGTTCCCACCAGTTGGTGGCCATCAGCGACCAACTCATCGTGAGGATCGTGCCGCGCTCACGGGTGTACGTGAGGAACCGGTCGATGTTCCGCATGACGGTGTCGAACGACGCCCCGACGCGGATCGACTCGAGCGTCTCGGGGGTCATCCCGTCGATCGACACCGAGATGTGGTTGTCGAGGTGATCGAGGACGTGCTCGACGCGTTCGTTCCAGATGGTCCCGTTCGTCGTCAGGCTGCACAGGGGACGGTCGTCGAGTTCGATCAGCAGATCCCAGATCCGGTGGTGCTCGCGGACGAGGAACGGCTCACCTCCCGAGAAGTCGACCGCTCCGGCGTGTTCGAGGAACGGCTGGATCTGCTCGAAGAACGTCTCGCCGTAGGCGTGGGGGAGCGGCGGGAGCGACGACCGTTGCGTCCGGATGCGCGAGGAGCGATCTGCCCCACACATGACGCAGGCCAGATTGCAGGTGTTGTGCAGTGAGAACTGCAGGCTGAACGGCCAGTCGGGGTCTCCTCCGCTGACCGGGAAGTTGTTGTAGTAGTCCCGAGCCAGGTCGCCGTGGCCGTAGGTGAGCCGGTACCGGCACACGCTGCAACCGAGCGACATGTCGCCCTCGCTCAGCGCGGCCCGCATGGCCGCGGCCCGAGGCCCCGACCAGATCTCCCGCAACGACTGCTCGCCCACGTTGCCGATCGGGTAGAGGGCGTTCGCACAGCAGACCTGCACGTCGCCGAAGGCGTCGAACTCCATCGCGACGAACGGCGCGTCGCAGATCGGCGTGCGGTCCACGGTCGGCGGGCGGTGGTGCGCGGTTCGGATCGGGCGCAGGTCCACCTGATGACGATACCGGTGTGTCGGGAGCCGACGACGGCGTGTGGTCACTGGACAGACCCGGGTGCGTGGGCGACCCTGCTCCCGTGGCTGGTGCAGGGGATTCCCCCACGAGGGTGCTGGTGGTGTCGGCGGCGCCGGACGCCCGGCGTTCGTCGGCGTCGCTGCGCCGCGCCGTGGTGCGGCTGGCCCGTGAACGTGAGCTGAGCGTCGAGTGGTGGTTCCTGCGCGACGCCGCCGGGGACGCCGACCTGATGGGCGCGGGTGTGTCGGTCCTGGTGGGCGCGGGTGTGTCGGTCCGGGTGGTGGACCACCTCCGGACGTCGTCGATCTCGTCGGTGCTCGGCCGGTTGGGGGCGCACGCGGTCGCAGCCCGGGTCGCCGGGCTGCGTCTCCGGATCTGGTGGCGCCGTGCCGCGCCGGATGTCGTGGTGCTCGACGACGGCCTGGGTGGTCGGGTGCTCACGGACCGACCTCCGCCCGTGATCGTGCGGGTCACTCCGGTCGCCCCGGACGGCCCGGCCGCCGATGAGCCGGTGTGGTCCGGTCCGGTCGCCGGACGTTGGTACGCGCCGGGCGTGGCCGCCGCCGGTGCCGACCCGGCCGAAATGTCCGCGGCCGAGCAGCTCGAGCTGGCGTGGAGTTCCCCCGCCCCGTCCGACGCGGCCGCCGCCGTCCGCCGGGCCGCGGGGCTCCCCGTCGATGAGCCCGTCGTGTGCTGGCCGGCCGGCGACGGCGACGAGCTCGACGTGATGCTCGGCTGGCTCGCCCGGGGCGACGCTCGCTTCGACCGTCCCGCGCAGGTGGTGTGGGTGGATCCGAACCTGACGACCGAGTCGCACGCCCGGGTCGCCGCCGCGGCCCGGCGCGCCGGTGTCGCCGACCGGCTCCATCAGCGCGCCGCGTTGTCTCCCGAGCTGGCACGTGCCGCCGACGCCTCGGTCGCCGGTGCTGATGCACCCGCCGGCATCCCGGGCGCCGCGTTCGACGACGTCGTGCGGCTCGTCGCCGAGGTCACCCCCGGTGCCGATCGGTAGGCTGATCCCGTGGCGATGAAGGACCGTCTGGTCCGAGCGGTGCCGGTCCGTCTGGGTGGCCGGGGCGATGGTGGCTCGGCCGCGGCACCCGATCGGGGCGCCGATGGCCGGTCGGCCGGGTGGACCGGCGAGCCGTTCCGCACGGCATGCGCCGCCCCGTCGATCCAACTGCGGTTCGACCCCAACGGGCTTGTGACGACCTGTTGCAAGACGGTCCAGCCGCTCGGCCACATCGCCCGCGACCGGCTGCGGGACATCTGGGACGGCGCGCTCCGTCACCAGATGGAGGACGCGCTCGCCGTCGACGACTTCTCGGTCGGATGCCAGCGTTGTGGCGCGGAGATCGCGCAGGAGGGCCGCGAGGTCTCGTACGCGGCGATCCACGACGAGTGGTCGGGACACCTCACCGATGACCCCGCCACTCGAGCCTGGCCGGTGCGTTTCGAGTTCAACCTCTCGAACTCCTGCAACCTGCAGTGCATCCAGTGTGACGGTGAGTCGTCCTCGATGATCCGTCTGCACCGTGAGGGGCGCCCGCCGCTCCCGGCGGTCTACGGCGATCAGTTCTTCGACGACCTGCTGGAGTTCCTCCCGCACCTCGACCGGATCGTCTTCGCCGGGGGCGAGCCGTTCCTGGCCCCCGAGAACTTCCGGGTGTGGGACCTCATCGCGGAGCACGCACCGCACATCGACTGCATGGTCGTGACCAACGCGACGCAACGCACCCCCCGGATCGAGGCGCTGCTCGAGCGGCTCCGCTTCAGCTTCGTGTTCTCGTTGGACGGCATCACGGCGCCGACCTACGAGGCCATCCGGATCGGCTCGGACTTCGAGCAGGTCATGGCCAATGTCGACCACTTCACCGCCTACACGCGTGAGGTCGGGACGACGGCGAGCGTGAACCACTGCCTCATGCCCCAGAACGCACACGAGTTCGGGGACCTCCTGGTCTGGGCCGAGGAGCGGGGCCTCTTCGTCAACGTGTCGGTGGTGCGCACGCCGGCGCACGCCTCGATCGCTCGGCTGCCGCTCCCCGAGATCGAACGCATCAGCGCGCTGCTCGAGTCCCAGAACGGTGACGTGCGGTCCCGGCTGTCGCTCAACCTCGGCACCTGGGACGGTGAGCTGGCTCGTCTGGGCAGCTGGGCCGAGGGTCAGGGCGAGGCCGCCCCGGAGAGTCACACCGTCATGTTCTTCCGGTGTCAGGGCGCGGGCCCGGTCGATGACGCCGCCGCCCGTGCCGAGTTGGCGGCGGTCGCCGCCGACGGCGACGTGCACCGGTTCGCCATCGGATCCGACGACCGGGTCCGATGGGTCGACGCCCGGTTCGCACCGGGTCTGGAGGAGCTCATCGGTCGCAGCTACCAGGATCTGACCGGCGCCGTCACCGCGATGTTCGGCGAGATGATCCACTACGAGGTCGTCGCCACCGGGGACGACCGCATCGATGCGCACGCCACGTTCGGTTCGACTCCGGCCCGGATCACCTACGTCCCGATGCGCAACGACGCCGGCTGGGCCGACGACGTGCACCTGCTCCTGGCGTTCGAACAGCGCTCGACTGAGCCTGAGATCTGAGCCACTGATACATTTCGCCCATGTCGGGTGCGGGGTCGATCGCCGATGGAGTGGGGCCGTGGCGTTCCTCCGGTGACCCGACGTTCCCGGCTGCCGCTGTCGACGCCACGGTCGGGGAACGCTTCGCCGAGATCGCTGAGCGGTTCCCGGAGCGGATCGCAGTTCGCTCGCCGAGCGTCGAGTGGACGTACGCGGAGTTGGCCGGCGAGGTCCATCGGATCGCCGGCGGTCTGACCGGACGGCTCGGGCCCCGCACCGGACAACCGGTCGCGGTGCTCGCGGCCCACGACGGGCCGCTCGTCGCCGCGGTGCTCGGCGTGATCTCGGCGGGTCAGGTCGTCGTGATCCTCGACCCGGCCGCACCGGTGGCCCAGACCACGGCGGTCCTCGACGAGGCGTGCCCTCGGATCCTGCTCCACGACGAGCACCACGCCGAACTCGCCACCGAGCTGTCTGCGTCGGCGTCACGCCTGAACGCGGTGCCGCTGGACTCGCTCGACGGCGACTTCGACGGCCCCGAGCGGTTGGGCTGGAGCGCGCCGCTGATGCTCGCCTTCACGTCGGGAACCAGTGGTTCGCCGAAGGGAGCGATCATCAACCACGGCGTGTTGTTGAACCTCGTCCGCGGTGCGACCGAGGCCCTCGGCATCGATGCCGACGACACGATGCCGATGCTGTTCCCGACATCCCTGGCGGTGGCGGCGTACCCGATGTTCCTGCCGTTGCTGAACGGCGGCACGCTCGCGACGCTGGATGTCCGGTCCGTCGGCCTCGCGCCGGTTGCCGACTTCCTCGCCGACGAGGCGATCACGCTCGCGTACATGGCGCCCACCGTCGTCCGGTTCCTCGTCGACGCGCTCGCCGGCCGCGAGTTCCCTGCGCTCCGGATGATCGCCCTGGGTGGGGAACTCGTCGATCCGGAGATCCTCAAGGTCACCGCCGACCTGTTCGGCTGTGCGCACCTCGCCGTCGGCTACGGCACGACCGAGACCGGGGTCGTGTCGCTCGCTGTCTTCGACGCCCATCAGTTGCCCACCGACGAGGTCCACTGCGGATTCGCGGTGCCGGAGGTGCGCATCGAGGTGGTCGACGACGCCGGCGCGGTCGTGGAGCCCGGGACCGCCGGCGAGGTCGCCGTTACCAGCCGGTTCATGTTCGACGGCTACTGGGGTCACCCGGAACTCAACCGGCAGGTCCTCACCGAGGTGCGGGACCGGGATCTGCCGGAGTGGCGGTACCGGACCGGCGACCTGGGTCGAGTCGATGCGTCCGGGGCCCTCACGCTGCTGGGGCGGAGCGACACCAAGGTCAAGATCCGGGGGCGGTTCGTGGTCCTCGGCGACGTCGAGTCCGACCTGCACGAGCTCGAGCCGGTGGTCGACGCGGTGACCGTCGCCCGGTCGGTCGACGGTGTGGCGGAACTCGTTGCGTACGTGGTGCCCGCCGACCCGTCGACGTTCGTGTCGGCCGACCTGCGGGCGCAGCTGCTCGAGCGGCGTGAGGCGTTCCGGGTGCCGTCCCGCTGGGTTGTGCTCGACGAGCTCCCGCGACTCCCGAACGGGAAGGTCGACCGTCGGGCGCTGCCGGACCCGGACATGGTCTCCGACGAGCAGCGCGGCCACGACGCGGTCGCGACCGGCTCGGTCGACCGTTCCGACCTGCGCGGCCAGGTGCGCTCACTGTGGGAACGGTTGTTGCCGGTCGGCCGCGTCGGCGACGACGAGGACTTCTTCGAGCTCGGCGGCGATTCGCTGCTGGCGGCGCAGATGCTCGTCATGCTCGAGGAGCAGACCGGCGTCACCGTGCCGATGGGCGATCTGGTGCATGCCCGAACGGTGCGGTCGCTCGCCGAGTCGTTGGCCCGGCACTCCGGTGAGCGCGTGGGCGCCACGTCGACGGTGTCCTGCGTGCAGCACGGCGACCTGTCGGAACGGCCTCGCCTGTGGTTCGTGCACGACCTGCAGGGCTCGGCCTACCGGGTCCGACATCTCGCGGCGGCGCTCGGTGCCGATCAACCGGTGTGGAGCTTCGAGAGTCCGCTGCTCGCCGGCGAGCGCAATCGCAACACGTCGCTCGACACCTTCGCCGCCCGCTACGTCACCGATCTGCTCGAGGCCCAGCCCGAGGGTCCCTACTGGTTGGCCGGGTACTCCTTCGGCGGCATCTGCGCCTACGAGATGGCGCGTCAGCTCGTGCGCGATGGCCGCGAGGTGGCATTCGTCGGGGTCGTCGACGTCGGACCCGGTTACCGCGGTCCCGGATGGAGCAGCCACCGCTCGCCCGTGCGGCCGTGGTTCGGTGTGGCGCCGCCGCCACCACCGGGTCTGCCGGTCGGCCAGCAGGTCCGCCACTACCGCGAGATGTTCGAGCGCAGTCCGCGCGGCGCCCTGCGTCATGCGATGGTGCGCACCGGTCTCGCCCGGGTCGTCGATCCCTATCGCTTCGAGGCCGACCTGCGTCGCGACGGCCGTGTCCGGGCGGACTGGCGACTCTGGTACGCGTGGGAGCAGCACTGGCAGCTGGCCGCTCGCGGTTGGGACCGGACGAGCACGTATGCCGGTGCGATCGATCTGTTCTGGGCCGACGAGTCCGCTTCGGCCGACGCCACGATGGGCTGGGCGCCGCTCGTCGACGACGTCCGGATCCACCGGTTCCCCGGTGACCACCTGGGGATCCTGGAGCCGACCGGTGCGCCGGTGCTCGCTGAATCACTCCGGCTGGCAATCGACGACCGTCGTGCCGCATCCTGAAGGCATGGCCGAGACCCCACCGGTGGTCGCTGACGACCTGATCATCATCAGCGTCGACGACCACGTCGTTGAACCGCCCGACATGTTCGATGGCCGCCTGCCGGCCCGGTACGCCGATCGAGCCCCCAGGGTGATCGAGCGCGCGGACGGTCGTGAGATGTGGTTGTTCGAGGGGGTCGAGATCCCGAACTTCGGTCTCAACGCGGTCTCGGGTCGACCCGAGGAGGAGTACGGCATCGAGCCGACCCGCTACGACGAGATCCGGTCGGGCTGCTGGGACGTCGCCGCGCGCATCGACGACATGAACGCCGGCGGTGTGCTCGCCTCGATGTGCTTCCCGTCGTTCCCGCAGTTCTGCGGGCAGATCTTCGCGAACACCGAGGACAAGGACCTGGCGCTCGCGGTGCTGCAGGCCTACAACGACTGGCACATCGAGGGGTGGGCGGGTGCTGCGCCCGGACGCCTGATCCCGCTCGCGCTGATCCCGTACTGGGACCCGCAGCTCATGGCCGACGAGGTCCGCCGGGTCGCCGCGGCGGGCGTGCGGGCCGTGACCTGGTCCGAGAATCCCGAGAAGCTCGGCGTCCCCAGCTTCCACAGCGAGCACTGGGACCCGTTCTGGCGTGCCTGCGACGACGCCGGGATGGTCGTGTGCCTGCACATCGGATCGTCGTCACAGGTCAAGCTGCCGTCGATCGAGGCGCCCTTCACGACGATGATGACGCTCCAGCCGACGGCGGTCATGGACACGGCGGCCGACCTGCTCTGGTCGCGGGTCCTCGGCGAGTTCCCGAACGTCCGATTCGCCCTGAGCGAGGGGTCGATCGGATGGATCCCGTACCTGCTCGAACGCGCCGACTACGTGTGGGAGCACCACCGTCGCTGGACCGGGTCGGACCTGGGCGGGCGACTGCCGTCCGAGGTGTTCCGCGAGCACTTCCTCGCCTGTTTCATCTCGGACGACGCGGGGTTGCGTCTGCTCGATCGCATCGGCTCCGACATCGTGTGCGTGGAATCGGACTACCCGCACTCGGACTCGACCTGGCCGAACACGCCGGAGCGGCTCGCCGCGCAACTCCAGGGGCTCGACCGTGACGTCATCGACGCGTTGACGCACCGCAACGCCATGCGGCACTTCGACTTCGACCCGTTCCTCCACGTGCCGGTCGAGTCGGCCAATGTGGCGGCCCTCCGGTCGCTCGCCACGCACGTGGACGTCGGTCCCACCGAGCCGCGCCGCGCCTTCACGCCACCGGAGCGACCGCTCACCCTGACCGACATGCTGCTCCGCGCCGAGCACCCACTGCTCGACGAGCAGGCGGCGGCCGAGGGTCTGAACGACGAGGACGACGACTCGTGACCGACACCCTGACCTTCGTGGACGCCGACGGCCACGTGCTCGAACCGGCGACCGCGATGCGGGACTTCGCCCCGCCCGGATTCGAGGACCGCGTCTGGCGGATCGAACCCGACGCCACGGGCGCCGAGATCCTCCACATCGACGACATGGAACCCATGGACACCGCCGTCATGGCGTTGGCCGGCACGGCGGGAGTGGACGAGGACCTCCGCCGCAAGATGCACGCCGGTGACTTCCGGTACTCCGACCTGCCGGACCACTGCTGGGACGCCGCGGCCCGTCTCGCCGTGCTCGACACCGACGGCATCTCGCACTCGGTCCTCCACGCGACGATGCTCCTCGGGTTCCAGGGCCTGCGCACCCATGAGTTCGTGGCGGCCCAGAGTCGGACGTTCAACGACTGGCTCTCCGATCTCTGCTCCCGGGGGCAGGGTCGACTCCACGGCGTGGCGAACCTGCCGCAGCGCGACCCCGCCGCGGCCGCCGCGGAGATCCGCCGGGTCGCGGATCTGCCGGGCATCGTCGGCGTGCAGCTCCGGCCCAACCCGGCGATCGAGGGTCACCACTTCAACCACCCGATGTACGACCCGATCTGGCAGGCGTGCTCCGACACCGGGCTGCCGCTGGGCTTCCACCCGCTCCTCGCCGCGGACCTGCCCGGGGCGATTCGTGGCATGCACCTGAACCGACTCGGCACGTCCGAGATCCCGGTGCAGGAGCAGGAGGACTTCGGCTCCGACAACATCTACTTCGCGCAGGCGCTCGGGAACCCCGCCGACATGATGAACACGGTCATGTTCCTCACCGCGGGCGGGGTGCTGCAGCGCTTCCCGGATCTGCGCTGCGTGTTCCTCGAGTCGAACGGCGGTTGGATCGTCCCCCTGCTCGAGCGCCTCGATCACCACGCCCGCATCTACGAGTGGGACGTGCCGTGGCTCGCCGGTGCGATGCCGTCGGAGTTCTTTCGCCGCCAGTGCTGGATCAGCTTCGACGCGGACGAGTCCACGCTGTGCTTCACGGCGCGCTCCGAGCTGGTCGGCGCCGACCGCATCGTGTGGGCGAGCGACTTCCCGCACCCCGATGCGAAGTACCCGGGCACCACGGCGGAACTCGCGGACAACCTCGCCGAGTTGCCGTGGGCGGACCAGCAGCGCATCGCCGGTGGCAACGCCGCGGAGCTCTACGGCCTCCAGCTGGACTGAATGCTGCGCGACCGCCCGGCGCGGCTCCTGCTCGGGTTGAACAACGCGCTCGTGGCGCGTGGATCCGGCGACGAGGCCAACCCTCGTCCGGTCGACGACCTGCTGTGGAACCAGCGGCTCGTCGAGCGGGCGCCGGAGCTGCGGGCCGAATGGTTCAGATTCCGGACCGCAGGTGGTCGGTTGCCCCGGATCGAGGACGTGCTCGGCGAACACCAGGGCAACACCGAGGTCTGGGGCGCCGGGCTCCTGTGGTCCCGTGGCCGCCCGGCCGGTCCGCTCCTCGACCGCTTCCCGCTCACCGTCGATGCCCTGCGGCAGGTGCCGGGACTGCGGTCCGCGCTCTGGTCGGTGCTGGCACCGGGTACCGAGTTGCCCGAGCACACCGGTCCCGATGCGGGAGTGCTCCGGTACCATCTCGGGATCGACTGCCCGCCACACTGTGCGCTCCGGGTCGGCGACGTCGAGGTGCCCTACCGTGACGGCGTCGGGATCCTCTTCGACGACACTGCGCCGCACGCCGCGTGGAACCGTTCGTCGGTGGAGCGGGTGACGCTCTTCTGTGAGATCGAGCGACCGGCGGGCTGGCCGGCGAGCGCCGTGAACCGGCTGACCCACTCGTTGTTGGAACGGGACCCGCGCTACGGCGCCGCACCCGAGCGAGCCACCGCCTGGGATCGATCGCTCAACCGGACGGTTGGATGATGGCGTCCGGACGACCGTCGGTGCTGTTCGTCAGCCTGATGCCACCGGAACCCGGTGAGGTCGACGAGGCCGAGGAGGAGCTCGATCTCCTGCGGGCGCTCCTCGACGCGGTCGGCGTGCGCAGTGAGCGGTGGTTCCTGCTGCACCGGTCGACGGGTGATGCCGCAGGCGAGCGAGTCGTCGACGACCTGCGCACGTGGTGGCCGGCACGTCTGACGTCCGCGCTCCGCGTGGAGGCGGTCGCCGGCCGACTCCGCGGGCTGCGACTCCGGGCGTGGGCCCGGGGGTTGCGGCCGGATGCCGTGGTGCTCGATGACGGCGTCGGCGGTCGACTGCTCGGAGCGGTGCCGGGCGCGCCGACACTGGCGGTCCGACCGACCGTGCCTGCCGGTCGCGTGCCGGCCGCGGAACGCTCGTCGTGTCCGCCCGTCGACGTCGTGCTCGTCGGTGAGACGGGCGGGTCGTCGCTCGAGTCGATCGCGGGGACGGGCGCGTCGGACATCGACGCCGCGGTCCGGATCGACCTGCGGCGTGCCGTGCTGTTGAGTCGCCGTTCGGCACCGGCCGACGCCGCGACGGTGCGTCGGGCGCGTGAACGTCATGCACTGCCGCCGGATGTGCGACTGGTGAGTGGCTGGGGGGATGACGGCTGGCTCGACGGGCCCGATCTCCTGGTCCGCTCGCTCTGGGTGCTGGAGCACCATCACGGCATCGTGGCGCACGGCGCCTGGTTCGGTCTCTCGGATGCCGTCGAGATCGAGCGTTGCCGCGACGAGGCCCGTCGATGCGGTGTGGCCGACCGATTCCACCTGCGGCCGGCCGTTGGTGACGATGCGATGATCTGCGGCGACGCCGTGTTCCTGCCCTACCGGTCTGCTCGTCGCGGTACCGACAACGACGTCGCCGTGGCCTCGCTCAGCGGTGCGGCCGTCGTGGCGTTCCCGTCGTGCGAACCGATCGACCAGGACGCCGTCGTGGTGCCGCCGCTCGATGTCGACGCCGCCGCATCGGCGCTCGCCGACGGGCTCCGGCACGACCGGTGGGACCGGGCGGACCGGTTCCGCGCCGACATCGACGCGGCACGCACGGCGCTGCTCGGGTCACTCACCGGACCGTCGCGGACGGGATCAATCGCCCAGCAGGGTCGCGAGCCGGTTCGCGGACGGTCCTGATACCTTCCAGAGGCATGTGGGCGGAACAGTCACGGATGCGGCGGATCGCCGCGGCATCCATCGTGGCGGTGGTCGTGATGGGCGTCGGCGCCGGCTGCGGTGCGGTCGACCACGGAGGCGCGGGCGGTGCGGCGGACGGCGGCCCCGAGCCGACGTTCGTACCCGTCACCACCGCACCCGAGTCCAGCGCTGCCACGACAGCCCCGGCCCCGACGGTCGGGGACGTGCCGGGCGGAGTGGCCGAACCCGCGCCCGAACCCGAACCCGCCGGTGGTCGCGGTGAGTCGTCCGACGGCGGGTCGGCGACGACGCTGCCCGAGGTCTCCGACCGTGACCGGGCGCTGGTCGCGTTCTGTTCCGGGGTGTTCGACTTCCAGAAGGCCGGGTTGAAGCTGCTCACGACGGCGTCGATCGACCCCAACTCGGTCGGCGCGGCCGCGGTGGATTTCCGCCGCAAGTTCGAGGTGGCGACAACGGCGGCCCCCCAGGACATCTCGGCCGAGCTCGGACCGATGCTCGGTGCGCTGCAGCAGGCGGTGCCGCTCGAGGACGTGCGGCTCCCGGCCGTGATCATCGCCGATCTCAACCGCTCGCTGGGCGCTGCCGACGCCGCCCTCGGCCAGGCATTCGGCACGATGAGTCGGGTCTGTCCCCGCCAGGTTCCGCCGGACACGGTGGACCAGTACCGCAGCTTCCAGCTCGGTGCGCCGGTCCCCGAGGAGTTCGTCGCCTCGGTCTTCGGCATCAAGCCGATCTGAGATCCCCCGTCGCGCTCCGGTCCGGACCGCGACGGCGCTCAGGTGTGTCGCAGGATCTCCGCCCGGCCACCATCGGGGAGCGGCACCTCGGCCCAGGTGCGCCAGCCGAGTTGCCCGGCGAGTGCTGCGAACTCGTCGACCCGCTCGTCCGGCGTGAACAGGATCTGATCGTGGTGCAGGATCACGACCACCTTCTCGACGGCGCCGTCGCCCGATGGGAACGGCGTGAGCACGTCTCGCAGTTCGGCCTCGGGGTCGGCGGTGTCGGGAATCGTGATCGTCAGCGGCGATCGCCGCAGCTCGGCGGCCAGGCCGACCGAGTTGTTGTTCGTCAACTGCATGTTGCCGGACATGACGACGAACGGTGGGACGCCCGTGCCGGCGATCGAGGCGAGTTCGGCGGCGATGCGGTCACTGGCATCGGCCCAGTCCGCGGCGGCGGCGGCGTGCTCGTCCCGCCGGTACTTGCCGAACCGCTCGTCGTACTGGGCGAAGCCGTCCTCGAAGTGGGTGGCGGTCGGCGGCTGCCCGTCACCCGGCTCGATGATCCACCACGCCCGGCCCAGTGACCACAGGCCGCTCCACGCGAAGATCACGCACGCCGCGATCGAGAACGGCAGCCACGACCGGCTCATCGCGGCGGCGACGAGCGCCACGATGAGGGCGATGAGCGGGAGCTCGAACCAGACGCCGTTGTTGGTGGTGCTCACCAGCGCCGCGACCCCCACCACGACGATCGCCGCGACGGCGAGCGCACCTCGCGACGATGCCGGCCACTCGTGGCGCTCGACCCGCGCCCGGATCACGCTCACGGTGGCGGTGACGAGTCCGAGCTGGATGGCGATCAGGCCGGGGACGATGAGGCCGACGCCGTTGACGATGCGGTTGTAGCGGAAGTCGAGTCGCTCGGGGACGCTGCCCTGGCCGAACAGTCCGGCCCGCGGCCCGTAGCCGTAGCTGAACAGGTACTCGGTGAGGCCGGTCCAGTTGATGATCCACCACGGCGCCGCCACGATCAGGAACGCCCCGACCGCCTTGACGAGCCCGATGACGCTCGCCCGTTCACGCCGGCACAGCAGCAGTGCCCCCAGGTACATGCCGGGCACGAAGCCCAGACTCATCGTGCGGGTCATGACCATCACGCCGGCCAGACCGCCGAAGACCCAGACCCAGTCGTTGCGCAGGTGATCGGAGTGGAGGAGCGCCAGCACGGCAGCCGCGCAGCAGGTCGCGGCGCCCAGTCCGAGCCAGAACGACTGGGTCGCCAGACTGACCGTGGGAATGGTTGCGATCACCAGTCCGGCGACGATGGCCGAGCGTGGGCCGGCGAGCTTGCGCGTGATCCCGGCCACGGCGACGGCCAGTGCCACGAGCAGCACGGGCTGCACCATGAGCACGGTGCGCGGGTCGTCGGGTCCGAACAGGAGCAGCGGAACCGCGAGCAGTGGGACGATCGGTCCGGTTCCGGTCGTGACGACCTGCCGGACGAACGCCCACGGGGCGAACGGATCGATGCTCCGCTTGAAGCGGAACGCGTTGGCGATGTAGCCGGCCTCGTCCGGGTCGTACGCGCCGACGCTGCGATGCATCCAGATCCAGACGGCGTGACCGATCGCGATGATCGACACCAGGACGGCGACGGTCCAGAGCGGATGGGCGGAGATCGCGACGCCGACTCGTCGCAGCCCGCGTGGTTCCGTGCCGGTCACCTCGGTGCCGCTGGTCGTGTCGAGGTGCTCGGCCGCGCCCCCATCGTCGACCAGCGCTGCGGCGCCCTCCCCGTCGTCGTCGACGGGCCCCCTGTCGGACATGTCGTCAGGGTATCGGCGGGCGGCCGTCACCCCCGAGCGCGCCGCCCCCGCAGGTGGTCCCGGAGTGCGTCGCGTGCCGGCTCGGTCCACCACGCCACGCGCCGCCGCGCACCTCGCACGGTGGAGGCGACCCTCGCCGGGACCGGTGGCGGCGGATCCGCGGCCCGCAGCAGGGTGGTCCGATCGTGTGCACGGCGCCACAGGCGCGCCGGCGCGCCGTCGAGCGTGTGCCCGACCGGGCGCCCGGTCGAGATGTCGACCAGCGGATCCCGCACGAAGAAGTCGTCACTTCCCGCCGGTGATCGCTGCGGCGTGACGTAGGCGAATCCGTCGAGGAAGTAGTGGGTGACCTGCGACCAGCGGGTCGACGCCGGATCCACCACCGGGGCCCCGCCGTGGAGCAGCGCCCCGTGCCAGATGAGCACGTCGCCGGCGCTCGCGGTGAAGCGCGCTCGGGGCCGGTCACCGACGTGGCGCGCGACGGCGTCCTCGTACACCGCGTTGTCGAACCTCCCGGTTCGCTCCGCCAGGTGAACTCGGCTGAAGTCCTCGAGGTGTGAGCCGGGCACGTACTCGACCGGGCCCTGGTCGTCGTCGATGTCCTCGAGGGCGACCCACGCAGCGCACACCCACCCGGTCGGGACCGAGTCGAAGTGGATCAGGTCGGCGTGCAGCGGCTGTCCGGTGCCGCGCCGGAAGTTCAGGGTCTGGAACGGGATCGGTGATCGTCCGTAGACCGACTCGACGGCGTCGAGCACCGCAGGGTGGGTGGCGAGTGCTCGCACCCGGGGGTCACGTCGCCAGCCGTCGAGCACCCGATCCTGAGTCGGCCACCTCGTGTCGTGCGCCGCCCGGACGCCGTCGAGCAGGGTCACTGCCGTCGTCAGCAGCCCACGGTGGATGGCCACACCGGTGTCGGCGAACGACGGAGACCCCACGACCAGATCCTACGGACGTCCACACGGACCGGGCTCCGCGCTTGTGGGCGTGCGGGAAATCACCCACCATGGGACGTCCGGACGCTGCCGACGGCAGCATGGCTCGGCGTGGCGACGAGGGGGTGGACCATCGATACCGGAGTCTCGATCGTGATCCCCGCGTTCAACGAGGCGCACCGCCTCCCGACGACGCTCGACCGGTTGCTGGTCGAACTGCCGACCGTGTTCGACGACTGGGAGGTCGTCGTCGTCGATGACGGCTCCGTGGACGGCACCGGCGCGCTCGTCGAGTCGTACGCGGCATCGGCCACGGTGCGGGTCGTGACCATGGAGGCGAACGAGGGCAAGGGTGCCGCGCTGCGCACCGGGGTCGCGCACGCCGGTCGACCGCTCGTGCTCTTCCTCGACGCAGACCTGCCGGTCGCCGTGGCGCAGCTCGGCGAACTCGTCGAGGGGACGGCCCGGGCCGATCTGGTCGTCGGCAGCCGGCGCATCGCCGGCGCGTCCAGTGATCCGCCCCAGCCGTTCGTGCGGCGTCTGGGTGGGGCGGGGTTCATCCGGCTCGTCCGGTCGATGGGATACGACATCACCTCGGACCCGCAGTGCGGCGTCAAGGCCATGCGACGGGAATCGGTGGGTCCGATCGTCGCCGACACCTCGACCGACGGCTTCGCGTTCGACGCCGAGCTGATCGATCGGTGTCGTCGCGGCGGGCTGACGGTGACGGAGCGCCCGGTGGCGTGGCGCCACGTCGAGGGCTCGACACTGCGCCCGTTCCGGGACGTCGCGGCGACGCTCCGCGAGCTGTGGCGGCTCCGTCGACAGGCGACGGTCGCCGCCGGGGCCGCTGTCGCTCCTTGACAGCGCCGCAGTGGGCACCCACGCTGTGGTGGTGCGGGTGCTGTTCTGGTATCGGGGGATCGAGAGTCTCGGCCTCGGCTACCTCATGTCGATGCTCACGCACCACGGCCACGAGATCGACCTGATCTTCGAGCCCGGCCTCGACGACAACACCGTCTTCGACATGCCGGCACTGGCTCGGCTGAACCGCCACGACGCGTTGGTGGAGCGGGCCAAGGACTTCCGACCGGATCTCGTCTGCATCGGTGCGCCCACCAACCTGTGGTCGCACGCGGCGCGGATGGGGGAGCGGTTGAAGCGGGAGCTCGACGTGCCGATCGTCGTCGGCGGCCATCACGCCCAGGCGCTTCCCGAGTACGTGATGGACCACTGGTGGGTCGATGTGGTCTGCATCGGTGAGGGCGAGCTCGCCCTCCTCGAACTCGTCGAACGGATGGAACGGGGTGAGGACTGCTCCGACGTGCCGACGATGTGGGTCAAGGGTGCGGACGGCACCGTGTACCGCAACGAGATCGGCATGCTCGAGAACGATCTCGACAACCTGCCGTTCCCCGAGAAGCAGCTCTGGTGGGAGTGGGGTGCGTTCCGCGACGTGCTCGAGGTCTTCACCGGACGCGGCTGTCCGTTCAAGTGCACCTTCTGCAACATCCACTATCAGCGCGAGATCTTCGACGGGAAGGGCGACTTCCTGCGCAAGCGGTCCGTCGAGAACGTCATGCAGGAGCTCGAGCAGAACCTGGCGAAGTACGACGCCAGCTTCATCTCGCTGCACGACGACAACTTCACGACCAGCGTGCTCTGGGTCGAAGAGTTCTGCGAGGTCTACAAGGACCGCATCGGGCTCCCGTGGTACTGCTTCGGGTACCCGACGACGATCAAGCCCCGACTGATGAAGGCCATGTCGGCGGCGAACTGCTCGATGATCTTCATGGGGATCGACTCGGGCGACGAAGAGGTGCGCCGGCAGCTCTACGAGCGGCCCATGGTCGACGAGCTGATCTACGAGAAGGCCGCGCTGATCCACGAACACGGCATCCGCTCGTTCATGTCGACGATCTACGGCAGCCCGGGCGAGACCCCGGAGCAGATGTGGAAGACCCTCGAGATGGTCGACCGCACCAAGCCGACGCAGTGCTCGGGCAACGTCTTCTACCCGCTGCCCAAGACGAAGCTCTACGACGTCGCCGTCGAGTTGGGTCAGTTGAGCGAGGAGGGTCAGGAGAAGGTCCGCTCCGGTGTGAGCAGCTTCCACCAGGACTCGATCCTCGATCATCCACACGCGGACCTCGCCGAGATGCTCGCCAAGGTCACGCCGGTGTACGTCAAGGCGCCGACGTGGGCGAAGCCGCTCCTTCGCCGCATGGTCGAGCGGCGGATGAAGCGAACGGCACAGGTGCTCTACGCGGTGCTCATCCCGATCACGTTCTCGACGATCGGCAAGGAGGCGGCCCGCATCACGCTCGCGTCGATCAAGGCCATCCTGACCCAGGGTGGTCGCAGGGGCGCATCGTCGCGGCGAACGACGCCACGCCGACCGCCGCGCCGCATGGTCGTCGACCCGCCGCCGGCCTCGGCGGTCGCCTCGCCCGTGGAGCTGGTGGCGAAGCGGGACCGCCCGGCGAGCGGCGTCCTCGCCGACTGAACATCGGCCCCTCGTCATCACCCGAGGCGGCAGTCGGGCGCTGTCGCAACTCAGTTGAGTTCGTGCAGGACCTCGATGGCGCGTTCGACCGCGACGTCATCGAGGTCGTGGTGCAGTGGCAGCCGGATCAGCTGCCCGGCGAACGCCGACGCCGCCGGGCAGTCGTCCTCGGGATGGCGGATCGACTGCCCGTAGGGCGAGTCGGGTAGCGAGCTGTAGTGGCGGACCGCCGGCACGCCGGCCCGGGCACACGCCTCGACCACTCGGTCGCGGTCCAGACCGTCGCCGAGTGAGATCCAGAACAGGTGCGCCGGGTGCTCGGCTCGTTCGTCGATGTGTGGGAGCCGGCTGCCGGTGCGTTCGGCCCAGCTGCTCAGACCGGATCGGTAGGACTGCCAGATCTCGTGTCGCCGCCGCTGAATGGCATCCCGTTGCGCGAGCGATGCCGCCAGCAGTTCGACGTGCGGGTCGCTCATCCGCCACGACGACCCGATGCCCACCCAGTCGTACGCCGGGATCTCACCGGCCTCGAACCGGGCCCGGTCCGTGCCCTTGTCGAGCGCGACGTCGACGCGGTCGACGAGCTCGGGATCGTTGACGATCAGCGCGCCGCCCTCGTGCGCCGAGATGTTCTTGGTCCGGTGGAAACTGACGGCACCGAGTCGGCCGAAGGTGCCGAGCGGGCGCCCGTCCCACGTGCCGAACAGGCCGTGGGCGGCGTCCTCGACGAGCGACCAGCCGTCGGATCGTCCCAGTTCGACGAGTTCGTCGACGGGCCCGGCGACGCCGCCGTAGTGCATGCACACCACTGCTGCGGTGCGCGGCGTGGTGCGGGCCGCGACGCTGGTCGCGTCGACGTTGCCCGTGTACGGGTCGATGTCGGCGAAGCGCAACGTCGCGCCGCGGATCAGGAACGGGTTCGCCGAACTGGGGAACGTGAACGCCGGCACGATCACCTCGTCACCCGGCCCAATGTCGAGCAGCTGCGCGGCCGCCTCGAGCGCGTGCGTGCACGACGACGTCAGCGCGAGCGCCGGTGGGGACCCGAGCAACGCCGAGAGTTCGGCGGTGGTGGCGTCCCGGAGATCAGGGGTGTGTGGCTTGTCGACCATTCGCTGGCACCATGATGCCCGACGATCCACCGCGACCGACGAGTACGACACCATGGCCGATCCACAACGAAGTGAACCGACACATCCGACGCTGTCCGTCGTCGTGACATCCTTCAACCGCGCTGATGTCGTGCTCGACACGATTGCCAGCATCGTGGACTCGCTCGATGGCCACTCGTTCGAGGTCGTCGTCGAGGATGACGGTTCGACCGACGGCACGCGGGACCGGCTCGCGACCATCACCGACGACCGTGTGCGGGTGGTCCACCGCGACAACCAGGGGCTTGCGGTGGCGCGCAACCGTGGCATCGAGGCGACGCTCGGCGAGTGGGTGGCGTTCTGCGACGACGATGACGCCTTCCTCCCCGGCTGGGGGAGCGACCTGTTCCCGCTGCTGGCCGATGAGTCGCTCGGGTACGTGGCGGGTGCCGCCGAACTGGTCGACGAGTCGGGCCGGCCGACCGGCGTCGACGGGCCGCACGACCTCGGCCCGCTCTACCAGGGCTTCCGGGGGCACTATCTGGCCGGTTCGTTCGCGGTGCGCCGATCGGTCCTGGTCGCCGCCGGTGGCTACCTGCCGGCGCTGAGCAGCTCGCACCAGTCGGAGCTGCTCATGCGGGTCGCCGCCTGCTGCGTCGACGCCGGACTCGGCGCGGCGTCGACGTCGGTCCCGGTGGCGCAGATCGAGCGTCGCGCCGCGGGGGACCGGCCCATGCAGAACCCGCGCTGGCTGCTCGATGGCACCCGCTGGATCCTCGCCCGGCACCGTGAACGCTTCGACGCCGACCCCGACGAGCTCGCCTCGTGGAACTCGGTGGCCGCGGTCGCGGCGGCGCGACTCGAGCAGTGGGACGTGGCCCGGCACTTCGCTGACGAAGCGGTCCGCACCCGGCCCGGTCGCCCGGCGGCGTGGATGCGCGCGGCGGCCATGCGGCTGCCGGCGGTGTCTCGACGGAAGTGGAGCGCGTCGGCGGTGCCGTCGGCGGGGTCGTCGACGGACCCGTACCCGTTGCGCAGCTCGGTCGAGTCACTGCAGTCGGCCGGCGCGGACACGGCGGACCGGTTCTTCCTGCCCTGGCGCTACGTCGAGAACGCGCCCAACTCGGCCGATCGCGACGGCAACCCGTTCTGGGAGGACGGCGTCGAGGGCAACGATGTGCGGTACCAGCACGCGGTCTACCGGTGGGCGGCCCGTCTGGCGCGGGCCGGCGCGCCCGTCGTGCTCGACGTCGGCTGCGGTTCGGGCGACAAGCTGGCGAAGGTCGTCGCACCGGCTGCCGGCACCACCATCGGCGTCGACCAGGCATCGGGGATCCGGCTCGCGACCGAGCGGTTCCCGGATCACCGGTGGATCACGGCCGATCTGGCCGACGACGACGCGTGGGATGCGCTCGTGGAACTCCGCCCGGACCTGACGATGTGCAGCGACGTCGTCGAACACGTCGAGGATCCGATCGAACTGCTCCAGCGCCTCGGGCGTGTCGCCGGCGACACCGGCCGGGTGCTGGTCTCGACGCCGGATCGTTCCCGACTGGAGTCGGTGCCGCAGTCGGGGCCGCCGCGCAATCCGCGCCACATCCGTGAGTGGAACGCGGACGAGTTCCGTCTCCTGCTCGAGGCTGCCGGATTCGAGGTGCTCGAGGAGCGGCACTTCCTGCCGCGGCGCTACTCGCCGACGCGGACCGACGTGAACCGGTTCGTCCACCGCCTGCTGCACCTGCGGCCGTTGCCGGACCGACGGTCGTCGATGGCGTTCCTCGTCCGGCCTCAGCCGGCGTCGTCGCCGACCATCGCCTGAAAGAAGTCCGACTGCTTCGCCACCTCGTCAGGGCCGGCGTCGATCTCGATGTGGCCGTCCCGCAGCACGAGGATCCGACTGCACGACCGCAGCGTCGAGTAGCGGTGCGCCACCACGATGACGATCCGGTCGTTGCGCAACTCGTCGAGCGCCCGTCGGATCGCCTCCTCCGAGATGGCGTCGAGTGCACTGGTCGGCTCGTCGAGCACGATGATCTCGGGGTCGCCGGCGAGCGCCCGTGCGATGGTGAGCCGCTGGCGCTGCCCACCGGAGAGCGCCCGGTCGTCGGCGCCGAGCCGGGTGTGGATCCCGTCGGGCAGGGCGTCGATCTCGTCGGCGAGGTGCGCGAGCACGAGGGCCTCCCGGATGCGCGCCTCGGGGACGTCCCGGAAGAACGAGACGTTGTCGGCGACGGTGCCCGTGATCAGCGTCGGGTGCTGCGGCACGAACGCCACCTTCCGGGCGAACTGCTCGGGTGCGATCTCGTGGGTGGCGACGCCGCCGCTCGTGAGCGATCCGCCCGTCGGTTCGCGGAGCCGGAGCAGCAGTTCGACGAGCGTCGACTTGCCGGCGCCGGACGGTCCGACGACACCGATCAGGTCGCCGCGGTGGAGCGCCACGTCGAGCCCCTTCAGGACCAGCTGGTCGCCGTCGTAGGTGAACTCGACGGCGGCGAGCTTCACGGGCATGAGCGTGGCGGGCGACTCGGTGCCGAAACCCGAGCGGGCCTCGTCGAACTCCTCCATCGACCGTCGCAGCGTCGTCGTGTACGCGCTGAACTCGATGACCCGCTGGTTCGCCATCACGAGCTGCTGCGCCGCCGACATGGAGCGGACCAGCAGCAGGACGACGGCGCCGATCGCGGCCAGGTCGACGGACTCCGGGTTGTTGACGACCAGCAACAGGCTGAGGACCGCGGCGCCGAGCATCGCAGCCTGGAACAGCTGGGGCACGGTCGAGGACAGGAACCGGATGCGCCGGTACTTGCTGCTGCTGTCGTCGATCTGCTCGGTGAGCTCCTCCTCGACGCGGTCGGCGGCGTGGAACACCTCGATCTCGCGGTGGAGGGTCTCGACCTCGGTCAGCGTGGTGGACAGCTCACGCGACGACGACGCGAAGTCGTCAGCGGCGCGCTTGCTCCGGGAGCGCAGCGGTCGGAGGCAGGCGAGCATGATGCCGCCGAGGACGGCGATCGCCAGGGTCGCGAGCGGACTCACGGCGATCGACGTCCCGCCGAACGCGATGAGACCGCAGATCCCGGTGGCAACCATCGTGTAGCCGTTGGCCATGTCGCCGGTGAACCGGCCGTGGTTCACGGCGATCGCCGTCAGGTCGCCGACCTGTTTCGCCGATCGACCGACGTGCGACGTGTGCAGGTACGACGAGAGGATCGACTGCTGGGCGGTGTGCATGACCGAGGCGGCGAAGCGGGAGGCGATCCATGCCGAGGTCGTGGTCATGCACACACGGAGCACGACCAGTCCGACGGCAGCGGCCACCGCCTGGGTCCGGGTCATCGTGATGGGCCCGAGGGTGATGTCGTTCGCCTGCCGGATCAGGCTGTCGGCGGTGAGCGTGACGATGACCAGGATCGCCGACTCGGAGAGGCCACCCAGGAACGAGGTGAACCCCACGCCCACCATGCGTAGCCAGGTGCGCGCGGGGAGGAACGGGCGGAGTTCGTTCCACGCCGTTGTCGAGGTCGGAATCCTCACCGGGTAGATCTTCCCTGAGTGCTCGCCACCGGTGGAAGGGTACAGTCATCTGCAGTCAGAACGGTGCGGTGGTCGGCACTGATCCAGCATCAGTGCGGCCGGTCCGACACCGTGGTCCGAGCGATATCGGGGAGACGTTCAGGGGCATGGAACGCAGCACGGAGTCGTCGTCGTGACGGCGCTGTTCAACCGACAGCGGCAACCGGGTCGGTTCATCGATCCGGTCGATCGCCCGTGGGTGATCGGCGGCTTCGCGGGCGTGGCCTTCGTGACCCTGCTCGTCGCCGCGCTGATCGATCTCTCGGCCCTCGACATGTGGACCGGGCTCATCGTCTTCATCGTGCTGTTGACGATCTCGGTGCCCCTTCTCGGCTGGGTGGCCCGCAAGGAGGGCGACCCGTGGCTGTTCAAGGTGCTCTACGGCGCGCTGGTCGTGCACCTGTTGTTCTCGATCGTCCGCTACTTCTTCATCTTCGGCGTCTACAAGGGCAGCGGCGACGCCGGTCGGTACCACGAGGCGGGTGTGACCTTCGTCGACCACCTGAAGGCCGGCGTCCCACTGCACCCCATCAAGATCATGGAGGGGTTCCCGGTCGAGTCGCAGCGGCTCGGTGACTTCACGGGGCTGATCTACACGATCACCGGGCCGAGCGCGTACGCCGGCTTCTTCATCTACACCTTCCTCTGCTTCGGTGGTCTCGTGCTCATGGTTCGGGCGTTCAAGGTGGCGGTCCCCGAGGGCGACTACCGCCGCTACACGCTGCTGTTGATGTTCCTGCCGTCGCTGCTGTTCTGGCCGGCGTCGATCGGCAAGGAGGCGCTGATGATCGCCTGCGTGGGCGTGATCGCCTACGGCGGCGCGCTGCTGCTGGCGCCCAAACCGCAGGCCCGAGGCGCGGTCTTCTTCGTCGTGGGCACGCTCCTCGTGACCCTCGTGCGACCGCACGTCGCGCTGATGTCACTGGTCGGACTGGTGCTGGCGATGATGGTCGGCGTGCTCACGAGTCCCGCAGCCTCCGAACGGCTCGGCAGCCGCGGGCGCTTCCTCCGTGTCGCGGCGCTCGTGGTGATGCTCGCGCTGGCCTCGGTGGTGGTGTCGCAACTCGGGTCCGCACTGCAGGAGAAGGGTGTCGATGCCAGCGCGTCCGCGACGCTGGACAAGGCGTCGAAGCAGAGTGCGATCGGCAACTCCGAGTTCGCTCCACCTGCCGTGACCTCGCCCACGAAGCTGCCGTTCGGCATCGTCTCGGTCTTCTTCCGCCCGTTCCCCTGGGAGGCGCGGAACATGAACTCGCTGATCGCCGCGGTCGAGGGGCTGATCCTGGCCGGAGTGTTCGCGCTGAGTTGGCGGCGCCTGCTGAGCTTCCCGAAACTCGCTGCCCGCCGGCCCTATCTGGTGTTCTGCATGGCGTACGTCGTGGCGTTCGTGATCGGGTTCTCGTTCATCGCGAACTTCGGCATCCTGGCCCG
>CAJBIS010000369.1 GCA_903953195.1 uncultured Actinomycetes bacterium | reverse complement strand
AGTACAGGCAGGCGCCGTCGAGGTAGCTGTGGCTGCAGTGCGCCGAGGCAGCGAGCGTGCCGGGCACGGCGCTGATCGCATCGACCGCGGCGCGGTAGATGCCGGGCAGCGTCGTCCACGGACCCGAGATCTCCATGGTGTCGACGACGAGTCCGCCAGAGATCAGCGCCTCGAGCGCGGCGACGTCGTTGCGCTTTGCGAGCCAGTGGTCGACGAGCGCGTCGTCGAGCCGCTCGGCTCCGGCGCAGACCTCATCGACGACACTGAACATGCCGTCGACGATCGCCGGGTCGCCCTCGTCGAGCACCAGCAGCACGTTGCGCTCCAGACCGACGTGGTAGTTGCGGTCCGACTCGACACCGTCGTACAGCCGGATCACCGCAGGCGTCGCGCCGCGGCGGAGCACCTGACGAGCGGCCTCGAGACCGTCGGCGAACGAGGCGAACGACCAGGCGCCGCGCCGCTCGTAGGTCGGCAACGGATGTGCGGCCAGACGCGCGCCGGTGATCACGCCGAGCGTGCCCTCGGAGCCGACGAACAACTGCGTGAGGTCGGGTCCGGTGGCCTGGCGCGGGTGGCCGCCGGTGCGCAGCGTGCGTCCGTCAGCGAGCGCGACGTCGAGGCCGACGACGATGTCCTCGATCTTTCCGTACCGGGTCGACATCTGGCCGGCGCCACGGCAGGCGACCCAGCCGCCAACGGTCGACAGCGTCATCGACTGCGGCCAGTGACCGCACGTCAACCGGTGGGTGCTGCGGAGCTCGTCCTCGAACCGGTCGCCGAACGTGCCGGGCAGCACGTCGACGATGAGCGAGGTGTCGTCGACGTCGCGGATGCCGCTCAGATCGCACAGGTCGAGCACGACACCGCCGTGCACCGGAACCGAGGCGCCGCACACGCCGGATCGACCCGCGGCCGGGGTCACCGGCACGCCGGCGTCGTTGCACACGGCCAGCACGGCGGCGACCTGGTCGGGGCTGTCGGGCCGGGCGACCACGGCGGCGCGACCGGCAAGCTGGCCCTCGAGCGCCCACGTCATCGCCAGCGGCCACCAGTCCTGGCTGGCCGACCCGGTCACGGCCGGATCGTCGGTCACTGACGCGCACACGCCCTGCAGTCGGGTGAGCAGATCGTCGCTGATCTCGGCCCGCCGGGCGTCGAGTCGGGCGGTCGCGGCGGCGGCACCGCCGGCGATCGCGATCGGTGGGGTGGGTGCGCCGGGTCCGGTCTCCATGGGCGGCGACGCTAGTTCGCCCTGCTGCCGAGGTCCCCAACCGTCCCGGTGCTCACCGACACGATCCGCACCGTGCGCGAACGCTCGCGGCTACGTTCTGCACGTATGAGCGATGATCCGATGCAGCCACCCGTTCCGCCTCCGCCCGGTGGCGAGCCCACGGTGCCGCTCGGTGGGACGCCGCCCCCGCCGCCCGGAAGTCCGCTGCCTCCGCCGCCGGGGGCTCCCGTCCCGCCGCCGCCCGGTGGGTTCGCCCCGCCGCCCGTCGGTCAGCCCGGTGGGTTCGCCCCGCCGCCGGCCCAGCCGTACAACCCGGGCATCGGTGGGGTGCCTCAGCAGCAGAACGGACTGGCGATCGCGTCCTTGGTGTGCGGCATCCTGACGATGGTGCTCGGGTTCTGCTGCGGGTTCGTCGGTCTGATTCCCGGAATCGCTGCGCTGGTCACCGGCTACCTCGGTCTCAGGAAGGCCGATGAGATGGGCGGGAGCGGCAAGGGCATGGCGATCGCCGGGATGGTGCTCGGCGGCATCGGGCTCGTCATCAGCCTGATCTTCGCCATCTTCATCGGTGCGGCCATGATGAGCAGCTCCACGACCTACTGAGCGGCGGGGCGAGCGACCGCCCCTCGGGGTCGCCGCCGACGACCTCAGGCGCCGATGAGCGTCTCGAGGTGGGTCTCGGGCAGGCTCGCCGAGGTGCGCT
>CAJBIS010000368.1 GCA_903953195.1 uncultured Actinomycetes bacterium | reverse complement strand
GCCACCCGAGTCGCCCCGACCGGACGACGACGACCCCGATGACCACCCGGATCCGCCCCACGACGTGGACTCCCAGTCGCCCCGGCGGCTGCCGCGGCTGCTCCCCACCCGACTGGCCTCGGACTCCTGGACCAGGTCGGCCGGGAGTTCCTGGAGGAACCGGCTCGGCGGGTTGTACTGGGTGGACCCGTGGAGCGTGCGGCACCAGGCGTTCGACAGGAACAGTCGCTCACGGGCCCGGGTGATGCCCACGTAACAGAGGCGCCGTTCCTCCTCGAGCTGTGCCGGCTCGGTGAGCGAGCGCATGTGCGGGAACACGCCCTCCTCCATGCCGATGAGGAACACGACCGGGAACTCGAGGCCCTTGGCCGAGTGGAGTGTCATGAGGACGACGCCGGTGTCGGACGGATCGTCGGTGTCGGGGAGGCTGTCGGTGTCGGCGACGAGCGACACCTGCTCGAGGAACTCCTCGACCGTCTCGAACTCCGAGGCGACACCGACGAGCTCGCTGAGGTTCTCGAGCCGGCCCTCGGACTCGAGCGAGTGCTCGGCCTCGAGTTCGGCGACGTACCCGCTCCGCTGCAGCAGCGCCTCGAGCACCGATGCCGGACCACCCGACAGCTCCGAGCCGACCTCGTCGACGAGGGTGAGGAACTCCTCGATGCCGCGCGCCGAACGGGCGCTGGCCCCGGCGTCCTCCCACTGGCGCAGCGCGTCGATGAACGACACGCCGTGCGCTCGGGCGTACGCCTCGAGCCGGCCGACCGTCTGGTCACCGACGCCGCGTTTGGGCACGTTGAGCACGCGCTTCACGCTCACCTCATCGGTCGGGTTGACCACCGCCTGCAGGTAGGCGACCGCGTCCTTGATCTCCTTGCGGTCGTAGAAGCGGGTGCCACCGACGACCCGGTACGGGATCCCGGCGCGCAGGAACTGTTCCTCGATCACGCGGGACTGGGCGTTCGTCCGGTAGAAGACGGCCATGTCGGACCAGCGCTGGTGGTCCTCGGAGTGGAGCCGGGACAGTTCGTGCGACACCCACTGGGCCTCGTCGCCCTCGTCCTCACCCTGGAAGTGCACGATCTTGGCGCCGTGCCCCGAGTCGGTCCACAGGTCCTTGGGGCGACGCGACATGTTGTTGGCGATGACCGCGTTCGCGGCGTCGAGAATGGTCTGCGTCGAGCGGTAGTTCTGTTCGAGCACCACGACGGACGCGTCGGGGAACGTCGTCTCGAACTCGGCGAGGTTGCGCATGTCGGCGCCACGGAACGCGTAGATGGACTGGTCGAGGTCGCCGACGACGCACACGTTGCGGTGCTCCTCGCCGAGCAGCATGACCAACTCGTTCTGCACCGGGTTGGTGTCCTGGTACTCGTCGACGAGCACGTGTGCGAAGCGGTGCCGGTAGCGAGCGAGCACCTCGGGCTGGGTGCGCAACAGCTCGACCGTCACGCCCAGCAGGTCGTCGAAGTCCATGGCGCCGGCCCGACGCAGCCGGAGCTGGTACTCGGCGAACACGTCCGCGATGCGGCGTTCGTGGATCACCGACGCCCGCTCGGCGTACTCATCGGGGCCGAGTCCCTCGTTCTTGGCGGCCGAGATGGTGGCGTGCACGCCACGGGCCGGGAACTTCTTCGTGTCGACGTTCAGGTCGCGCAACACGTACCCGGTGAGTCGCACCGCATCGGACTGGTCGTAGATCGTGAACGCGGACGGGTAGCCGAGCAGCTTGGCGTCACGACGCAGGATGCGCACGCAGGCCGAGTGGAACGTGGAGACCCACATCTTCTCGGCCACCGGACCGACGAGCGCGCCCACGCGATCGCGCATCTCGCCGGCGGCCTTGTTGGTGAACGTGATGGCGAGGATCTCGAACGGCGACACGCCGCTCACCTCGATCAGGTGGGCGATGCGGTGCGTGAGGACGCGGGTCTTGCCGGAGCCGGCACCGGCGACCACGAGCAGCGGCCCCTGGTCGTGGACGACGGCCTCGTACTGGGCCGGGTTCAGGCCGTCGAGCAGCCGGGAAGCCGGGTCGGACGGGTCACCTGCGGTCACGGTCGCACCCTACCCGTGGGTCCGGACAGCCTTCTCCACGGTCGCGGCCGGCGCGGGCGGCGTCGGATCAGTCGACGAGCAGTCGGTCCGTGAGGAACGCGAGCACCTGTTCGAGCGCATCCGCGGTGGGCTGACCCGGCTCGTTCACGAGGTCCTCGGTGAGCACGGAGTGTGCCGCTGACCGGTGACCCCACTCGTTGCCCGGTGACGAGTCGAGTTCCACACCGATGAACCGGTCGCCGAACTCGCGTCGCAACGTGGCGAAGCGTTCGGGGGCCGAGAGCTTGTCGCCGGTGAACCGCAGGCCGAGCACGCACAGGTCCTCGGCCTCGTAGCGCTCGCGCACGGCGAGCAGGTCGGCGTCCGAGAGCCCCAGGTCGGCCTTCGACTTCGCGCCCTGGCCGGCGGGCAGCGACGGCTGCGAGAGCACGGGGGCCAGCAGCGCCGGTTCGGTCGACATCGCGAGTGCGAACCCGCCGGTGAAGCACATGCCGACGGCGCCCACGCCGGGACCGCCACATCGCTCGTGGGTGTCGCGTGACAGTGCTCGGAGCCAGTCGATGGCCGGCGAGGTGCGACCGCGGGCGAACATGAGGAACTCCCGCGACACGCACAGGGGACCGAGGGTGCGCAGATAGGTCCCGAGGCCGGGAGGGGCGCCGGGGGTGCCGAACAGGTGGGGCATCACTGCGGTCATGCCACGGCCCGCCACGGTCCGGGCGAAGTCCGCGACCTTCGGCGTGATGCCGGGGACCTCGGCCATGACCACCACACCGGGGCCCTCGCCGAGCCGGTACACGTCACGCGTCTTGCCGGCGTGCGTGAAGGTGGAGCGGTCGAAGTCGTCGAGCGGGTCGTGCGCCTGAGCCATGACCGCCGAGCGTAGGCCGGGCGTTCCGGACATCGCCGTGATCCGTGGTGCGGCTCCGGGCCGCGGCCTCGGTTCGGGGAACCGGTCAGTCGAGCGGGCGGTGGATCACTTCACCCGGCCGAACGACGACGGTGCCATGCCGCCGCGGTGCACCGGGACGATCTCGACGTTCTTCCCGGTCCGCGGGGCGTGCACGATCATCCCGTTGCCGATGTACATGCCGACGTGGCCGGTGCCGTAGTAGAAGACCAGGTCACCCACGATGAGCTCACCCTCGGAGATCGACCGGGCGAAGCCGCGCTGAGCAGACGCGACGCGGGGCAGCTGCACGCCGGCGGCGGACCAGGCCCACATCATGAGGCCCGAGCAGTCGAACCCGCCGGGGGCCGAGCCGCCGTAGCGATAGGGCGTGCCGAGGGCGGTCAGCGCCCAGCGAGCGGCGATGTTGCCGGTGGGCTCGGGCGGAGGCGGCGGAGGAGCGGGGACCGTGGTGGTCGTGGTCGCCGGAGCCGGTGCGACAGCCGCTACCGGGCGGACCGCGGCGACCGGGCGGACCTGGATCGGCGCGGCGACGCCGGTCGTCGCGGCGACGGCCGTGGTGTTCCCGGCGGCCCAGGCGTGCGCCGGGACCCCGGCGGCGATCACCGCGACGGCGGCGACGCCGAGCACCCGGATGGCGGTGCGGCCGGACGGGCGATGGGCCGGTCGGGACGTCGAACGGTTGGTGCGATCTGTTTCGCTCATGCGACAAGTATGACGGATTCGTCGCGTTTATTACAGTCATGTGACGAATTACTCACGGTCGCGTGACGGTTTTCGGCGTGTTTCCGCTGATCTAGCCTGCAGCGGTGCCTCGCCGACCATTTCGATTCTCCGTCCAGGCCTCACATCTGGAGTCGCCCGAGCAGCTGAGACCGCTCGCCCGCAAGGCCGAGGACCTCGGCGTCAGCGTGCTCACGGTCGCCGACCACCTCTGCGACGAGGAGCTCTCCCCCATGGCCGCCCTGATGGCCGCGGCCGATGCCACCACCACGCTCCGGATCGGGACGTTGGTGCTGAGCAACGACTACCGACACCCGGCGGTGCTCGCCAAGGAGGCGGCCACGATCGACCGGCTCACCGACGGCCGCCTGGAGTTCGGGCTCGGCGCCGGCTGGATGACCGCCGACTACGACGCCGCCGGCATCACGCTCGACCGGCCGTCGGTGCGCATCGAGCGACTCGACGAGGCGCTCACCATCATCCGTGGACTCTGGAACGACGGACCGGTGGACTTCGACGGCGACCACTACCGGATCACCGGACTCGAGGGGCGGCCGAAGCCGGCCCAGCAGCCGCACCCGCCGATCGTCATCGGTGGCGGCGGCCGCAAGATGATGGAACTCGCCGGTCGCCACGCCGACATCGTCCACCTGAACCCGCGCCTCAACGCCGGCGTCATCGATGCCCGCGCCGGCGCCACCGCCACCGAGGCCTCGACGCTCGAGAAGATCGACTGGGTGCGGTCCACCGCCGGAGCACGCTTCGACAGCCTGGAGTTCGGTGTCCGCATCCACCTGGCGGTCGTCACCGACGAGCGCGACGAGATCTACGACCTCATGGCCGGTGGATTCGGCCTCACCTCCGACGAGGCGAAGCGGAGCCCGCACGCGCTGTGCGGTTCGGTCTCCCAGATCATCGACGACCTGGTGGAACGACGCGACACCCTCGGGCTGTCAGCGATCGGGCTGTCGGCGAGTTCGCTCGATGAGATGACGCCGGTCATCGCGGCGCTCGCCGGAACCTGAGCCCCAACGCGGAACGGCCCCGGCGTGAGCCGGGGCCGCATCCACGAACGTTGGATTCGGGGTCAGCCGACTCGGCCGAACTCCGGCTTGCCCCAGATCGGAGCGACCTTCACCACGTCACCGGTACGGGGGGCGTGGAGCACCTGGCCGTTGCCGAGGTAGATGCCGACGTGGTGGGCATTGGACCCACCCCAGAAGACGAGGTCGCCGGCAGCGGCCTGACCGGCACCGACCCGCTGGGTGGCGGCGTACTGCGCCGAGGCCACACGGGGAAGCTGCTTGCCGCTGGCCGAGAAGGCACCCTGCGTCAGACCCGAGCAGTCGTAGCCGCTGTCGCTGGTACCGCCCCACTTGTAGGCGATGCCCTGCTTGCCCATCGCCCAGGCGATGGCCGAGTTCGAACCGCTGTACGGCGTCGCCGAGGCCGCGTAGGCCTGAGCCGGCATGGCCGAGGCGCCCCGGCTGGAGCCACCACCGTTGCCACCGTTGCCGCCACCGCCGGCGCCGCCACCCTGCTGACGCATGGCCGCCTGCTGAGCCGCTGCCTGCTGCTGCGCTGCGGCTGCCGCGGCACGGGCCTGAGCCTCGGCCTCACGACGACGACGCTCCTCCTCGGCCGCGATCGCGGCACGGAGCTGAGCGGTCGTGTTGGCGAGCAGGGCCTCCTGGCCGTTGATGCTCTCGTCGAGCTGCACCTTCACCTCGTCGAGCTGGGCCTGCTGCGCTGCGAGCAATTGGTTGACGCTCTCGAGGTCGGCGGTCTTCTGCTCGAGGTCGATCTGGGCGGCGCGCACGTCCTCGGCGACCTGCACCCGATCACCCTGCAGGGTGTCGAGGAGGACCTTCTGGTTGACGGCCTCGTTCGGGTCGGTCGCACCGACGGTCAGGTCATCGCCGACGCCGGCGCCCATGAAGGCCGACACGACGTACTGGCTCGCCTGCGTCTTGGCGGTGCCGAGGCGGCCCTTGGCGTCCTCGATGGCCGCCTTGGTCTCCTCGATCTGCTCCTGCGTGGCCTTGATGTTCTCCTGCACCTGGTTCATCTGCTCGCCGAGGATGGCCTCCTGCTCGCGCATGACCTCGAGCTCGTTCGCGATCGCCTGGGCGCGGGCCCGGAGGTCATCGATGCTCTGTGCGGACGCGCTGCCTCCACCGAACGATGCGGCGAGGAGTCCCACGACGACGGCGAATGCGACGGCGGGGAGACGGAGGGAGCGACTGCGGAATTGTCGATCGGTATCCATGTGACGGTCACCTTACGCTCTTGCGGGCCGTATGACAAACAGGTGTCGAAATGTCACTCTGCGATCATCGTCGCCCGCTCAGTGGCTACATTGACACTCAGCGTGACGAGTCTACCGGCTGCGACCGAAAACCTCGCGGATACCCGCTTCACCCGTCCCGCCGGTGCCCGATCAACCCCCGCCCGGGGTCATCGACCCGGTGCCACCACGGGCCGATCTGCGGTGATCTCAGCCGTCATTCCCGGCCATCGTCACTCCCGGTCGCCCGTCACTCCCACTCGATCGTGCCGGGCGGCTTCGAGGTGATGTCGTACGCCACCCGGTTCACGCCCGGGACCTCGTTGATGATCCGCGACGCCATCGTCTCGAGGACGTCGTAGGGGATCCGGGCCCAGTCGGCGGTCATCGCATCCTCGGAGGTGACCGCCCGAATGATGATCGGGTGCCCGTAGGTGCGCTCGTCGCCCATCACGCCGACGGTCCGGATGTCGGGCAGCACGGCGAAGGACTGCCAGATCTCGCGCTCCAGCCCGGCGGCGCGCAGTTCCTCGCGCACGATGGCGTCGGCCTCCTGCAGCAGCGCCACCTTGTCCGGCGTCACCTCGCCGATGATGCGCACACCCAGCCCGGGACCGGGGAACGGCTGACGCCAGACGATCTCGTCGGGCAGGCCGAGCTCGGCGCCCACGGCACGGACCTCGTCCTTGAACAGGAGCCGCAGGGGTTCGACCAGGTCGAAGTCGAGGTCCTCGGGCAGGCCACCGACGTTGTGATGGCTCTTGATGGTGGCAGCGTGCGCCGTGCCCGACTCGATGACGTCCGGGTAGAGCGTGCCCTGCACCAGGAACCGGGCGTCCTCGACGCCACCGCGAGCGTCCTCGAAGACCCGGATGAACAGCTCGCCGATGGCCTTGCGCTTGTCCTCCGGATCGGTGAGCCCGGCGAGCCGGTCGAAGAACCGGTCGGCGGCGCGGACGTGGATCAGCTCGATCCCCTGGTGGCGGTGGAACGTGTCGACGACCTGCTCGCCCTCGTCCTTGCGCATCAGGCCGGTGTCGACGAACACGCACGTGAGCTGCGACCCGATCGCACGGTGCACCAGCGCCGCGGCGACCGCGGAGTCGACCCCGCCCGACAACCCGCAGATGGCCCGGCCCGAGCCCACCTGGGCCCGGATCGCCTCGACCGAGGCGTCGATGAAGTTGCCCATCGTCCACTCAGCGGCACAGCCGGCGAGGTCGTGCAGGAAGCGGGCGATCAGCTGCTGGCCGTGGGGGGTGTGTGCCACCTCCGGGTGGTACTGCACCGCCCAGATCCGGCGGTCCGGGCACTCGATCACCGCTGCGGGTGCACCCTCGGACGCCGCGGTCGCCACGAACCCGTCGGGGACGCGGGTCACCGCATCGAAGTGACTCATCCACACCGACTGCTCGTCGGGCAGATCATCCGTCAGCAGCGTCGAGGGGGAGCCGGCGATCCGGGTGAGCGACGTGCGGCCGTACTCCCCTGCGCCGCCGCCGCCGACCTCGCCGCCGAGCTGCGCAGCGATGAGCTGCGCGCCGTAACAGATGCCGAGGATCGGCACGCCCAGGTCGTAGATCGCCGGGTCGATCCGGGGTGAGTGCTCGACGTTCACCGACTTCGGACCGCCCGAGAAGATGATGGCGGCGGGGGCCCGCTCGGCCACCTCGGCGGCGGTGATCGTGTGCGGCACGATCTCGGAGTAGACGCGGGCCTCACGGACCCGCCGGGCGATCAGCTGGGCGTACTGCGCGCCGAAGTCGACGACGAGCACGGTCTCCTGATCGGCGACGACGGCGGCGGCCTCGGCCTCGGCGCCGCTCACGACTGCGCCCCCGGACGAACCGATGGCGGCGCCGTCACCACGAGCTCCGCCTTCTGGAACTCCTTGAGCGTCCCGTAGCCCGAGACGGCCATCGACCGACGCAGCGCACCCATCAGGTTGGTGCGACCGTCGGGTCGGTCGGCCGGGCCGAACAGGATCTCGGACAGCGAGCCCTGCGGCGCCACCCGGCGCAGGCGTCCACGGGGCAGCGTCCGGTGGAACGCCCCCATCGACCACAGCGCGCCGCGGGCCGGGGCCTCGGTGGCCGCGGCGAGCGGAGCGGCCATCATCACGGCGTCCGCGCCGCACACGACGGCCTTGGCGATGTCCCCGCCGGTGGACATGCCACCGTCTGCGATGACGTGGACGTACACGCCGGTCTCGTCGAGATGCCGCATGCGGGCCGCCCGGGCGTCCGCGATGGCGGTGGCCAGCGGGTTGCCGACGCCGAGCACCTGCGCCGTGGTCGACGACGCCCCCGAGGCCACGCCGACGAGGATGCCGGCGGCACCGGTGCGCATCAGGTGGATGGCGGCCTGGTAGCTGGCACACCCGCCCACGATCACGGGCACCTCGAGCCGGCGGACCAGCTGCTTCAGGTCCAGCGGTTCGTGACCGTCGCTGCCGATGTGCTCTGCCGAGGTGACGGTGCCGTGGATCAGCAGCAGGTCGGGTTCGGCGGCGATCACGTGCTCGAGCAGCGACTCGGTGTGCGCCGGGCTGACCGACACGCACGCCGTCCCTCCCGCGCCGCGGATCTCCTCGACACGACGACCGATCAGGTCCGGATCGACCGGTCGGTCGTAGAGCTCGCGCAGCAGGGCCACATCGTCGCCACCACCCTGTTCGGCGGCCGCGGCGATCCGCTCGAGCTGCGGCGTCGGATCCTCGTAGCGGGTCCAGAGGCCCTCGACGTGCAACGCGCCCACACCGCCGAGGCGGCTCAGCTCGACGGCCGTGGCCGGGCTGGTGACCCCGTCGGAATCGGATCCGATGACCGGAATGTCGAAGCTGTAGGCGTCGATCTGCCAGCCGAGCTCCACGTCGTCAGCTGCTCGGGTACGACGGCTCGGCAGCACGGCGATCTCGTCGAGCGAGTACCCCCGACGACCGTCCTTGCCCATGCCGATCTCGATCTCTGTCACCTGACGCACCTTCCCGGAGGAAAGGCGAGATTCTAGGCAGTCCGACCGCCCCCTGACGCCACCCGCACGCCCGTCGGCGCATCTCGGTGCCGTTGCCCCCTGTCGGGTGCCCGGATGCGACGAGCCCGGCGGGCCGCGCCGGTTCAGCCGCGGAGGGCGCGGAGGATCTGCTTGGCGACGGTGGAGTTCATCTGCCACACGACCTTGCGGCCGGTCTCGGTGGCCTGACGCACCACGCTGCCGCCGGTCATCTCCTCGATCGAGTCGAGGCCCGAGATCACCGCCGCCTTGGTCGTGTCCGTCGCCTTGTAGCCCATGTTGGTCAGACCCTTGACCACGTCGGACTGCGCCACCGGGTCCGGCGCCGCCGCAGCGATGATCCGCAGCGCGTCCTTGGTCAGCTCGGCGCCCTGGTTGACGGCCTCGGCCGCAGAGAGCGACGAGCCCTGTTCGCCCTCGAGCGACGCGAGCCACCGGCGCACCTTGACCACGATCTCTCCGTGGGTCTCACCGTCGAACGAGAGTGTCGGCATGAGCGCCACGCTACCCGTGAGCTCGGTGATCAGCGTGTTCTGCGGCCGACTACCATCGACCCATGGCGCCCCTCCACGACGATCCCCTCAGTCGGTTCGGAACCATGGGCCTCACGTTCGACGACGTCTGCCTGTTGCCGGCGGCCTCCGACGTGATCCCCTCCGAGGTCGACACCAGCACCCGACTGACCCGCAACGTCCGGCTCGCGATCCCGCTGATCTCCGCCGCGATGGACACCGTCACCGAGGCACGGCTGGCGATCGCCATCGCACGCGAGGGCGGTCTCGGGGTGATCCACCGGAACCTGTCGATCGAGGACCAGGTCACCGAGGTCGACAAGGTGAAGCGCTCCGAATCCGGCATGATCGTCGACCCGGTCACACTCGGCCCGGACGATCTGGTCGGCGCCGCCCTCGACCTGATGGCCAAGTACCGCATCAGCGGTGTCCCGATCGTCGACGGCGAGCGCAGGCTCGTCGGCATCCTGACCAATCGCGATCTGCGCTTCGAGGACAACCCGAACCAGCCGATCCGCGACGTCATGACGTCCGAGGGTCTGGTGACGGCTCCCCGTGGCACGACGCTGGAGCAGGCCCAGTCGATCCTGGGCGCCCACCGCATCGAGAAGCTGCCGGTGGTCGACGACGAGTTCCGTATCGCCGGACTCATCACCGTCAAGGACATCAACAAGAAGCTCAAGTACCCGAACGCCACGAAGGACGAACAGGGTCGCCTGCAGTGCGCCGCGGCCGTCGGCGTGGGCGACGACTCACTCGAACGGGCCCAGGCGCTGCACGCCGCCGGTGTCGACGTCCTCGTCGTCGACACCGCGCACGGCCACTCCGCCGGCGTGCTCGACGTGGTCCGCAAGGTCAAGGCCAACCTGTCGATCGACGTGATCGCCGGCAACATCGCGACCGGCGACGCCGCGGCCGCACTCATCGACGCCGGCGCGGATGCCGTGAAGGTCGGCGTGGGTCCGGGCTCGATCTGCACGACGCGCATCGTCGCCGGGGTGGGCGTTCCACAGCTCACCGCGGTGCAGGAGTGCGCGCAGGTGGCCGCGGCGCACGACGTCGGCGTGATCGCCGACGGTGGCGTCCGCTACTCGGGAGACATCGCCAAGGCCATCGGCGCCGGCGCCGACACCGTGATGCTCGGCAGCCTGCTCGCCGGTGTCGACGAGACGCCCGGCGACATCGTCCTGTCGCAGGGCGAGCGCTACAAGGCCTACCGGGGCATGGGGTCGCTCGGGGCCATGAACGCCCGGTCGTTCTCGAAGGACCGCTACTTCCAGGATGACGCCGACACGACCGAGAAGGTCGTGCCCGAGGGTGTCGAGGGACGGGTGCCCTACAAGGGCCCGGCTCAGAAAATCCTGTACCAACTCGTCGGTGGACTCCGCTCGGCGATGGGCTACTGCGGGGCGCACACGATCGCCGAGCTGCAGCGTGACGCCCGGTTCGTGCGCATGAGTCCGGCCGGGTTGCGCGAGGCCCACCCGCACGACGTGACGATCACCGCCGAGGCACCGAACTACTGGATGTGACCGGTCGGCTCAGAACACGCCCGACTCGTCCTCGGGGCTGAGCCGGAACCCGGGCGGGGCGTCCCGTGCGGGGTCGTAGTCGGAAGGCGTACCCGGATCGGCGCCGGTGAGCCGGCTCAACAGCTGTCGCAACATGGCGGCGGTCGCTCCCCACACGGTGTCGCCGACGAGTTCGAAGAAGTAGACGGGCCGCGAACGATCGGCCGGACCCCACTGCTCCTCACGGAACACCTCGGGCGACAGGAGTTCGGCGAGCGGGACGTGCAGGACCCCGTCCACCTCGGCCTCGCTCGGGCGCAGCTGCGGACGTTCGGGGACGGTCGCGACGACCGGCACGATGTACGCACGACGAGTCACCGTGGTCAGGTGGTCCAGCTCGCCGAGCGGTCTCACGAGTCCCGGGTGGAGCGCGATCTCCTCGGCGGCCTCGCGCACCGCGGTCTGGACCGGGGTCTCGCCCTCCTCGGACCGTCCACCCGGGAAGCTCACCTCACCCCGGTGCGTGCGCAGATTCCAGGCTCGGCGGGTGAGCACCACCTCGACCCCGTCGTCGCCCTCGTACAGCGGGATCAGCACCGCCGACGGGGTCCCACCCGCGTCAGCGACCGGCGACGGTGCGCCCTCGGTCCCGGCGGGGAACATCGCGGCGACACGTTCGAGCGTGATCGAGCGTTCCGGGTCGACGAGTTCGGCCCACGGTGCCGGCCGACCGGGCGACCACGCCGTCGGTCGGGGGATCTGCTGCGGGCCGCCGCGGCCCGGCGGTGAACTCACCCGGCGTCGGAGCCCGACGGCTCGGCGACCAGCTGCTCGAGCAGGACCCGCAGCCCGTGGGTCTTCAGGTTGCTCATCACCCGGCCGGGAGTCGTCTCACCGGTCTCCCACTCCATCCAGTCGGCGAGCAGCTTGGCGGGATCGGGGGCGGCATGCGGTTCCATGCCCGGAGGTTACGTCGCTGGTGCCCACCCGGCGCGACGAGCGACCGACTCGACGGCCTCACGCATGGCCGGCTCATGTGCCCAGTAGTCGTAGTCGATGTGCCGCGACGCACACCACGCGAACTGCCGCAGCTCATCGCAGTTCGGAATCGCCTGGAAGATGCTGATGGGCCAGAGGCCGGTGCAGGTGCCGTCGAACTCGCCGCACCAGCTCACGGTGCGGGCCGCGATCCCCGGCGGGACGTACTGCCGCCGGATGCCCAACAGCCCGTGCCCCGAGGGGACCTTGGTGTTGGGACCGCGCATCCAGGGGCCGACCATGAAGCGGGGGTCACCGAACAGATGGAGCGCATCGATGCGGCCCAGCGTCGACGCCGGAACCGTCACCAGACCCTGCGCGATGGCGTCAGCGCCCATCGACGTGCCGACGACCACCAACCGACTGTCAGGACACGCGGCGGTCAGCTGCGCGAGCACCGACACCGTCTCCTCGCTGCCCACTCGCCGCGACTCGTTGTAGCCACCGATCACCGCGAGGTCGTTGATGGGATCGGAGCGCAGGTCCACACCGAGCACGTCGCCGAACCCGACCGCCGGATACCCGCCGACGTCGAGGATGCGGTCGCCGTCGAGGTCGCCGATCTCCACGATCCGGTAGGTGCGCGTCGGCGCGAGGGCCGCCATCGACGAGCGGAACCGTCGATGGATCGACAGGGTCTCATCGCTCGCCACCTCCTGCGAGCTGCCACGGGCCGTCACCAGCACCACGTCGGCGCAGGTCTCCGCCGGCACACGGAACGCTCCCCGGGGAGCCGGCGCGGTACAGGCGACACCCACCAACGTCCCGACTGCGACGAGGACCGCCGACATGATCCGAATCGAACCTGTCCGAGAAGTCGCCCGCTGCATCGGGTCAGTGTGGCCGATCCGCTCGGCCGTGCCAAGCACGCACGATTCCACGGGTCACCCCACCTCGAGCCACGACGCCGGACGCGACGATGCGATCCCGGACGCGATCGGGGCCGGCCCCGAAGAACCGGCCCCGATCAGGCGTTCCGCCACGGCCCGCGAGTGCGGACCGTGGTCTCACATCATGCCGCCCATGCCACCCATGTCGGGCATGCCACCGCCGGCGCCGGCACCCGGCTCCTCCGGCTTGTCGGCCACGAGGGCCTCGGTGGTGAGCAGGAGGCTGGCGATCGAGGCGGCGTTCTGCAGCGCCGCACGGGTCACCTTGGCCGGGTCGATGACGCCGGCCTTGAGGAGGTCCTCGAACTCGCCGGTCGCGGCGTTGAGACCGATGTTGCCGGTCTCACGCTCGAGGTGCTCGACGATGACGGCACCCTCGAGGCCCGCGTTGTCGGCGATGGTCCGGGCCGGGGCGTCGAGCGCCCGCAGCACGATGGTGGCACCGGTCCGCTCGTCACCCTCGTGGGCGTCGACGACCTTGGCCACCGCACCCTTGGCACGCACGAGGGCGGTACCGCCACCAGCGACGATGCCTTCCTCGATGGCGGCACGAGTGGCGCTGAGCGCGTCCTCGATGCGGTGCTTCTTCTCCTTGAGCTCCACCTCGGTGGCTGCGCCGACCTTCACGACGGCGACGCCGCCGGAGAGCTTGGCAAGACGCTCCTGGAGCTTCTCGCGGTCCCAGTCGGAGTCGGTGTCGTCGATCTCACGCTTGATCTGGGCAACACGGCCGGCCACGTCCTCGGAGG
>CAJBIS010000367.1 GCA_903953195.1 uncultured Actinomycetes bacterium | reverse complement strand
ACGAGAACGGCGACCTGCGCCGGTCGGCCATCAAGCAGGTGGCCTCGGGCCGGTTCGGCGTCACCGCCGAGTACCTGACGAACGCCGACGACATCCAGATCAAGATGGCGCAGGGCGCAAAGCCCGGTGAGGGCGGTCAGCTGCCGGGCCACAAGGTCTACCCGTGGATCGCCACGACCCGGCACTCGACGCCGGGCGTGGGGCTCATCTCGCCGCCGCCGCACCACGACATCTACTCGATCGAGGATCTGGCGCAGCTGATCCACGACCTCAAGAACTCGAACCCGGCCGCTCGCGTGCACGTGAAGCTCGTCGCCGAGGTCGGCGTGGGCACGGTCGCCGCCGGCGTGGCCAAGGCCAAGTCCGATGTGGTGCTCATCTCGGGCCACGCCGGCGGCACCGGCGCCAGCCCGCTGACGTCGATCAAGCACGCCGGGGCGCCGTGGGAGCTCGGCCTGGCCGAGACGCAGCAGACCCTCGTGCTGAACGGTCTGCGCGACCGGATCGTCGTCCAGGTCGACGGCCAGTTGAAGACCGGCCGTGACGTGGTGATCGCCGCCCTCCTCGGCGCCGAGGAGTTCGGGTTCGCGACCGCGCCGCTGGTCGTGTCGGGCTGCGTGATGATGCGTGTCTGCCATCTCGACACGTGCCCGGTGGGGATCGCGACGCAGAACCCCGAACTGCGCGCCAAGTTCTCGGGCAGGCCGGAGTTCGTCGAGAACTTCATGTTGTTCGTCGCCGAGGAGGTGCGGGAGTACCTCGCCCAGCTCGGGTTCCGGAGCGTCGCCGAGGCCATCGGTCACGCCGAGGTGCTCGACACCGCCGCCGCACTGGATCACTGGAAGGCCGCCGGTCTGGACCTGTCGCCGATCCTGCACGTCGTCGAGCCCCGGCCCGACGACCATCTGCACCACGCACGGAACCAGGATCACGGACTCGACGCCGCCCTCGACGTCACCCTCATCGCCGAGTCGCAGGCCGCGATCACCGACGGCACACCGGTGCACCTGCGCATTCCGATCCGCAACGTGAACCGCACCGTCGGGACCCTGCTGGGTCACGAGATCACCAAGCGTCACGGCGGCGCGGGCCTGCCGGACGACACGATCGTCATCGACTTCGACGGTTCGGCCGGCAACAGCTTCGGGGCCTTCGTGCCCCGAGGTGTCACGATGCGGTTGCACGGTGACGCCAACGACTACGTCGGCAAGGGCCTGTCGGGCGGTCGCATCGTCGTGACGCCGTCCGAGGACGTTCCCGACCACTTCGTCCCGTCCGAGAACATCGTCGCCGGCAACGTGCTGCTGTACGGCGCGACGGCCGGCGAGGCCTACTTCCGGGGCGTCGTCGGCGAACGATGCTGCGTGCGCAACTCGGGTGCGACCGCCGTCGTCGAGGGTGTCGGCGACCACGGGTGCGAGTACATGACCGGCGGTCGTGTGGTCGTGCTCGGGCCGACCGGGCGGAACTTCGGCGCCGGCATGTCGGGTGGCGTGGCCTACGTGCTCGATGCCGACGGCACGTTCCCGAGCCGGGTCAACTTCGAGATGGTCCAGCTCGTCGAACTCGACGCCGATGACGCCGAGGAACTGCGCGGCATCGTGGCACAGCACCTGGCCGAGACCGGGTCCGACGTCGCCGAGCGACTGCTCGAGGACTGGCCGGCCTCGCTGGGCCTGTTCGTGAAGGTCATGCCGAACGACCTGCGACGGGTGCTGGACGCCATTGCGCTCGCCGAGGCCGAGGGTCTCGACGTGGTGGAGACGATCATGGCCTCGGGCCAGAAGTGACGGGTTGCGAACATGGGTGACGTCAAGGGATTCCTGAAGCACGACCGGGAGCTGCCGAGTCGGCGTCCGGTGCCGGTCCGGCTGCTCGACTGGCGCGAGGTGTACGACGAGACCGAGCCGGGTGCGATCGAGACCCAGGCCAGTCGGTGCATGGACTGCGGCATTCCGTTCTGCAACAACGGGTGTCCGCTGGGCAACATCATCCCGGACTGGAACGACATGGTCTACCGGGACAACTGGCGTCGGGCGATCGATCGGCTGCACGCGACCAACAACTTCCCCGAGTTCACCGGTCGGCTCTGCCCGGCGCCGTGCGAGGCGGCGTGCGTGCTCGGGATCAACGCCGACCCGGTGACCATCAAGCAGGTCGAGGTGTCGATCATCGACCGCGCGTGGGACGAGGGGTGGGTCACCCCCATCCGACCGGCGCAGATGACGGGCCGCAGGGTCGCGGTCATCGGCTCGGGTCCCGCCGGGCTGGCCACGGCACAGCAGCTGACCCGGGCCGGCCACGCCGTCGTCGTGTACGAGCGGGCCGACCGCATCGGCGGGCTGCTCCGCTACGGCATCCCCGAGTTCAAGATGGAGAAGCGGGTGCTGGACCGCCGGCTCGCACAGATGCGCGCCGAGGGAACCGACTTCCGGACGGGCGTCTCGGTCGGCGACGACGTCAGCATCGAGGAGCTGCGCGAGGAGTTCGATGCCGTGGTGATCGCCACCGGCGCGACGGCCTGGCGTGATCTGCCGATCCCCGGCCGCGAGCTGGACGGGATCCACCAGGCGATGGAGTACCTGCCGTGGGCGAACCGGGCGCAGGAGGGCGACCTCGGCGTCGACGAGGTGCCGATCCACGCCGGCGGACGCAAGGTCGTGATCATCGGCGGCGGCGACACCGGCGCCGACTGCCTCGGCACGGCACACCGTCAGGGAGCTGCGGCCGTCTACCAGTTCGAGATCATGCCCCGACCACCCGAGGCGCGACCCGATGTCAACCCGTGGCCGACGTGGCCGTTCGTGTACCGGACGTCCTCGGCGCACGAGGAGGGCGGCGAGCGGGTCTACGCCGTGAACACCGTCGAGTTCCTCGACGACGGCAACGGCAACGTCCGGGCCCTGCGGGTCGTCGACGTCGAGTCGAAGGTCGTCGACGGGCGACCGGGGTTCCATCCCGTCGAGGGGTCCGAGCGCGAACTCGAGGCCGATCTCGTGTTCCTCGCCATGGGGTTCGTCGGCCCGGAGCGAGAGGGCCTGTTGTCCCAGCTCGGCGTCGATCTCGACGAGCGCGGCAACGTGGTGCGTGACGACGACTGGCGCAGCACCGTCGACGGCGTGTTCGTCTGCGGCGACGCCGGGCGCGGTCAGAGCCTCATCGTGTGGGCGATCGCCGAGGGTCGCTCGTGTGCGGCGTCGGTCGACGAGTACCTCATGGGGGAGACCGACCTGCCCCGGCCGGTGGATCCCACCGACCGCCCGCTCGTCTGAGCCCCGGTCGCGGACACGTGGGGGAGTCGGCGGGGGACCGCCGCGAGCCGCTGGACCCGCCGCTGCGGGTGGTCGTCGTGCACTGGAACCAGCCGGCCGCCTGCGCCGAGACGGTCGAACGGTTCCTGCGCGATCCCCTCCCGGTGCGGATCACCGTCGTCGACAATGCGTCGTCGCCCACAGCGCGCTCGGAGCTGCACGCCCGCCTCGGAACGCTCGACGCCGGCGACGCGGTCGAGGTGATCGAGTCGCCCGTGAACTCCGGGTTCGGACCCGGTGCCAACCTGGGCCTCCGGGCGTTCCTGGACCGTTCCGACGACGGGGACTGGGTGGCGCTGTGTCCCCACGACGTGGAGCTGTTCCCCGGATGTCTGACGGCGTCGATCCGGACGGTGGGCACCGAGCCGATGGCCGGGTTGGCGTGCGCGGACGTCGGCGACGGCATGGTGCCGGTGATCGACCCGTACTTCGGGGGCATGACCGTGCCGTCACCCACGCCGCCGCCGCCCGAGGGCAGCACGGCGTGGGAGGACGTCGCCTATCCGCACGGGACGCTCATGTTCCTCCGTCGGGCCTGTCTCGACGACGTCGGTGTGTTCGATGAGCGCTACTTCTCGTACTGCGAGGAGGCGGATCTGGCGCGACGTGCAGCGGCGTCGGGTTGGCGGATCGGCCTGATCCGCAATGCCCGGGTCCAGAACCTGCACCTGGGTTCGTCGGTGGCACTCGTCGACTACCTGCAGACCCGCAACACGATCCTGTTCGTCCGCGAGCTGAGCGGCACGTACCACGCCTTCATCCGGACGTGCATCACGCTCATCCAGGTGGTCTCGGGCCTGCTCCGACCGGCGTCCCGTCCGCTGGTGTTCGACGCCCGGGCTCGGCTGCTCGGCGTGCGCGACGTCGTGCGTCGGCGGTTCGGCCCGCCGCCGCGTTCGGTCCTGCCGCGTCAGTCCTGACCGACGAGTTCCGGTTCGGCCTCGTCGGCCGGCACGACGGCGGCGGCGACGACCTGGTCGTGCCGGTTGCGCAGCTGCCACAGCGCCAGTCCGGCGAAGAGGTAGATCCCGAGCGCCACCACCTGGACCGTCCGGAACCCCCACGACATCGACAGGATCGTCGTGAGGACCGATCCGATGACCGAGAAGACACCGTTGATGGCCCAGCCCCACGCGACGTACTCGTCGGCATGGTCGCTCATGCCGCCGACCGTGCGCAGACCGAGCGGCATGAACATGCCGAGGCAGAGTCCGAGCGGGGCGAGCAGCGCGAACGAGATGAGCACCCGCACGGCGAACGGCGCCGACAGGGTCGCCTCGGTGAGCGGGGAGAGGGCGAACCGATAGAACACGGTCAGGGCCACGAGCGCGCCCAGGATCACCGGCAGCGCCCGCTTCGGGTTGTCGGCGAAGCGGTTCGACAGGAGCGCGCCGACACCGGTGAACACGAGGATCGAGGCCAGCGTGACCGTCAGCGAGTACGTCGGGAAGCCGAGGTACTCGGTGAGGCGCTGGATCATCGTCACCTCGTAGAGCATGAACGCGAGGCCGAGCGCGGCGAAGTACACCGCCGAGATGCCCTTCGCCGGCAGCGCCTTCCACTCCTTGCGGATGAAGACGAACGGCACCAGCAGGAACACGACGGCGAACAACGCGGCGATGACCAGCAACAACAGCAGCACCCGCTCGCCGACGGCGTTCTCACGGTCCTGCGGATCGATCGACTTCGTGATGTTGCTGATCACGGTGTCGAACGGCGAGAAGTGCCAGAAGAACGGTCCGTCGTCGGTGATGGCCTGGACCCGGAACGGGTAGTCGGCGAGCAGCTGGTCGATCTCCGCCGGTGACGCCGTGGGGATCCTCGTGACGAGGCTGTCCGGGTTCGCGGCGCCCGGCGCGTAGACGAGCGTGCCCTTGGTGGCCTCGGGGACACTGGCGACGAACCGGTCGACCTCCTCCTGGGTGAACGGCTCGCGCTTCAACACGATCGTCGAGAGGCCACCGGACAGCGGGTCCTCGGACGTCGCCACCATCACGTGCTGGCTGAAGTCGTCGACACCGATGCGGCGGAAGGCCTCCCGTGCGGTGAGGAGGTACCGGGCGGTGCGGTTCGGGCGGTCGGCGAACGACACCTCGCCGAACTGGGCGACGCTGATGCCCCGGTCGCTCAGGTGGTCCAGGGTCGTCTCGATCATGTCGGCGGTGTAGAGGTACGACTCGGACAGGACGAACGCTCCGGAGGACGCCGCGTTGTTCGCGGCGTAGCTGTCGGGAGCCACGAACCACACCAGGTCGAAGTCCTTGGGGGAACGCGCCAGGAACGAACGGCCGTCGCCCTGCGTGAGCTCGACCTGGGGGAACCCGGTCAGGTTGCCCGTGTACTCCGCATAGGTGTCTCGGACCAGCCCCACGGTCACCGGGTTCAGTTCGACGGCGTCGATGTGCTCGGCGCCGCGGCTGAGCGACGCGACGATCTCGTTGCCGCCCGCCGAGCCGATGATCAGTTCGTCCGCCGGTGGGGTCCCCAGGATGTCGAACGGCCAGGAGCGAGGGTCGTTGTCGAACCGGGTCACGTCCTCCGGGTCGCCGTCGAAGGCGTTGAGGCCGGAGCCGTGGGTCCCGTCATGCGTCAGGATCTTGACGTCGTCGCGGCCCGGGATCTCGTCCACGTCGACCCGGAACACCGGACCCCATCCCGAGAACTTCCGGCTCGACGTCCCCTGGATCTTCGAGTCCTCGGGGCGCGGATCGGGCATGAGGCTGGGCACCACGACCGGCACGGCGAGCGCCACGGCGAGCAGGAGCGCGCCCCATCTCACGCCCTTCGACGACGCCGGCGTCACCCAGGCGGCCAGCGCGGCCATGGAGCAGGCCGCCAGCGCGATCACCGACGGCGGCCCCACCCACGAGATGAGGAACACGACGATCAGCGCGCCCAGACCGGCGCCGACGAGGTCGGCGAAGTACAGGCGTCCGATGTCGTCCCCGCCCCGGCCCAGCAGGGTGGCGATCATGATGCCGATGGCGATGAACGTGGCGAAGAGGGCGAAGCAGATGATGCCGAGTGTGGCCAGCGCCCGGAACGAGCCGGCCGTGCCGTAGCTCCACAGGGCGAGCGTGTCGATGGGGATCTGCGAGACGATCAGGTAGCCGACGATGATGCTGATGGCGCCCCAGAGGCTCGACCACTGCAGGATGCTCCGGGTCCCGGCTCGTCGGAGGCGGGGTGAGAGCACGACGACCGTGGCGCCGCTGCCGATGCCCAGCAGAGCGAGCCCGATGACCAGATACGTGTAGTAGTACCAGAGCTTGTAGGAGATCACCCGGGTGTAGGCGACCTCGAGCAGGAGTCCGGCGAGGCTGATCAGGAAGATCGCCACCAGCGCCGTCCGGCGCGACACCGGCTGCTGCTGGTCGTCCGCCGATGGCATCGGGGCCTCGGGTGCTGACTCGGTCGTCGTGCTGGTCGCCACGCTTCGCCTTCCTGCGGTCCGAGCGGTACCGCAGAGGCAGAAACTACCGGCCCGGCGCCCGCAGGGGGTTCACCCTCGCCCGGTTTCCTCGGAGCGCGTCGGCGCACCCTCGGGCCGGCGTCGATGGGCGTCGAGCCGCTCGGCGCCCGGATCGAGCCCGGGGAGGGTCTGGGCCAGCACCCCCTCGGCCGACAGCACGAGTTCGCCGATCAGCCGCTCCGCATCCGACCAGTCGTGGGCCCGTGGCGCCGGGAGGTGCCGGTTGTAGGGCTGGTCGAAGACGACGACCGTGTTGCCCGACCGTCGCAACGCCTCCACGTTGTGGGGCGCGTCCTCGATGTAGGCGTCGGCCTCGACCTCGGGTTTGGTGCCGAGGAAGCAGATGTCCCGGTACGGGATCCGTTGCTCGTCCAGCCACGTGACCGTGTCGGCGACCGCGGTGGCGTGGTTCCAGTTGGCGACGAGGCGGTGGGTGATGATGCGGATCCAGACCCCGGCGTCGGACAGACGCCACAGCGCGTCGGCGACGCCGGGCATGGCCGGCACGGTGGCGAACAGGTGGTCCTCGACGACGGCACGCCGGTGGTGCTCGAGGAACGTCTCCCGGTCGAGGTCCCACTCGGCATAGTCCCAGGAGACGGCGTCGGGCAGCGTGTCGGGCTCGATGCCGCGGTGGCGGGCGACGGCGGCTCGCAGTCCGGCGGTGTAGTCGGCGCACACGCCGTCGAGATCGACCCCGAGGACGAACTCGCGGGTCAACGAGGTACCCATTGGATGGCCCCCTCCCGCAGGTCCGACGTCACCGCGTGTCCGGGCTCGCTGCGGGGTGGGGTCACTGCCGGGCGAGGCTGGGCGGCGGCGTCACCGTCTCGTGGCGACCTGCACGTCGGGCGGCGTCGGCGGCGAGCACCTCGAAGTTGGCGAGCGCCGTGTGCTCCCAGGTGAGCTCCGCGGCCCGTTGCAGCGCACCCTCGGCGAGCCGGTCGCGTCGGGCGGTGTCGCTGAGGACGTCGGTGAGGAGGTCGGTGAGTTCTGCGTCGGTCGTGCCGAGCAGACCGGACCGTCCCTCGACGACGGCGTCGGCGTGGCCCGAGATGTTGCTGGCGACCGCCGGCGTCCCGCAGGCGCCGGCCTCGGTGATGGTCATGCCCCAGCCCTCGCGCACCGACGCCGAGGTGACGACCCAGGCGCGGCGGTACAGGTCGAGCAGCTCCTCGTTGCCGATGCGGCCGGGGAGACGGATGCAGTCCTCGGCGCCCGCCGAGCGGATCGCGGCCTCGATGGTCGGTCGCTCGTAGCCCTCGCCGACGATGACGAGCTCGGCGCCCGGGACGCGGTCGCGGACGTCGGCGAAGATGCCGACCAGACGGGGGAAGTCCTTGACCGGGACGAGACGACCGACGGCCACGGCCAGCGGCGTCGGGTGCTTGGCGCCGCCCGGACTGAACGCCGGGTCGACGCCCGGCGGGATGACCTCGAGGCGCTCCGGCGCGAACCCGAGGTCGAGCAGTTCGGACTCGGAACTGCTCGAGAGCGTCACGATGGACTGGTTGCGGTACACCCGTGGTGCGAGGCGCTCCTCGAGGTAGACGCCGGCCCGGGCGATCGGTGCCGGCTGGCTCATGCCCCACATCGGTCCGTGGATGTGGTGGAGCCAGATGACCCGAGGGCCGCGGCGCCAGATCGGCGACATGAACGGCATGCCGTTCCAGATCTCGACGAGGCCGTCGCACGGTCCGAGTCGACCGGTGCACTCGGCGAGCGCCGAGCGCGGGAACACCGTGTACCGGTTGCCCCGGCGACTGACCCGGTACCCGTCGCGCTCATCGGCGGGTGGGCGCCCCTGTGAGGTCGACGTGCGCATCGTGACCTGAAGTCCCGACTGGGT